>NZ_JBIVVI010000785.1:0-4384 GCF_044757675.1 Kitasatospora sp. NPDC091257 | reverse complement strand
CGCTTCGACAGGGACCCCTCCCACCTCGCGCGCCCGCGCCCGCGCCCCACGCCTCGCGCCCCGCCGTCCGACGGCCGGCGCTACCCGACCGCCCGGGCCGCCGCCCGTCCCGCCGTACGGCCCGAGAACAGGCAGCCGCCCAGGAACGTCCCCTCCAGGGAGCGGTACCCGTGCACGCCCCCGCCGCCGAACCCGGAGGCCTCGCCGGCCGCGTACACCCCCGGCAGCACCTCGCCGTCCGGCCGCAGCACCCGGGAGGACAGATCGGTCTCCAGTCCGCCCAGCGACTTGCGGGTCAGGATGTTCAGCCGGACGGCGATCAGCGGCGCGGCGCCCGGGTCGAGGATGCGGTGCGGGGCGGCGGTGCGGATGAGCCGGTCGCCGAGGTGGCGGCGGGCCCCGTGGATCGCGGTGACCTGGAGGTCCTTGGCGAAGGGGTTGGCCAGCTGCCGGTCGCGGTCCTCGACGGTGCGGCGCAGCTCGTCCGGGTCGATCAGCGGTTCGCCGGTCCTGGCGTTCATGCCCCGGGCGAGGTCGGCGAGGTCGCGGGCGACCACGAAGTCCCGGCCGTGCCGCAGGTGGCCCTGGACCGGGCCGGGGGCGCCGGGCAGCGCGCGCCCGAGCACACCGCGCACCGACTTGCCGGTCAGGTCGGGGTTCTGCTCGGAGCCGGAGAGGGTGAACTCCTTCTCGACGATCCGCTGGTTGAGCACGAACCAGGTGTACTCGTACCCGGTGGACATGATGTGTTCGAGCGTCCCGAGGGTGTCGAAGCCGGGGAACAGCGGGACGGGCAGCCGCTTGCCGCGGGCGTCCAGCCAGAGCGAGGAGGGGCCGGGCAGGATGCGGATGCCGTGCCGGGCCCAGATCGGGTCCCAGTTCTCGATGCCCTCGGTGTAGTGCCACATCCGGTCGCCGTTGATCAGGCTGGCCCCGGCCCGGCCGGCGACCTCCAGCATCAGTCCGTCCACGTGCGCGGGCACCCCGGAGAGCAGCCTGGCGGGCGGGGTGCCGAGCCGGGCCGGCCAGGCCTTGCGGACCAGGTCGTGGTTGCCGCCGATGCCGCCGGAGGTGACGATCACGGCCTGGGCGCGCAGCTCGAAGCTCCCGGCGGCCTCCCGCGAGCTGGCCTCGCCCCGGCCCACCGGGCTCGGCACCAGCACCTCGCCGGTGACGGTGTCGACGGCGCCCGCGGTGGCGGACAGCCCGGTGACCCGGTGCCGGAAGCGCAGGTCCACCAGGCCGCGCGCGGCGGCGGCGCGGACCCGCCGGACGAAGGGCGCCAGCAGCCCCGGCCCGGTGCCCCAGGTGATGTGGAAGCGCGGCACCGAATTGCCGGGCCCGTCGGCGAGGTAGCCGCCGCGCTCGGCCCAGCCGACCACCGGGAAGAACCGCACGCCCATGCCGTGCAGCCAGGAGCGCTTCTCGCCCGCCGCGAAGTCCACGTACGCCTCGGCCCAGCGGCGCGGCCAGGCGTCCTCGGGCCGGTCGAAGCCGGCCGTACCGAGCCAGTCCCGCAGGGCGAGGGCGTGCGAGTCGCGGATCCGCATCCGGCGCTGCTCGGGCGAGTCGACCAGGAAGAGGCCGCCGAAGGACCAGTGCGCCTGACCGCCGAAGGAGGCGGCGGGCTCCTGGTCGAGGAGGATCACCTTCCGTCCGGCGTCGGCGAGTTCGGCGGTGGCGGCGAGGCCCGCGAGGCCCGCTCCGATGACGATGACGTCGGCGTCCAGGGCCATGCGCAGTCCTCCGTCGGGGCTCGCGGTGGCGGCGCGTCCGGGACGCGCCGCCGCTGTGCGCCCGATACTGCGGTCTGCGGTGACGTCCGGTCAACCGGCGGGTAACAACCGCCCGCCTGAATTCCGCTCCGGGCCGTTTCGGAATTGCCGCCGGCAGTGGCGCGATAGCCGTTCGGCGCCCGGTGGGGCGAAATGCGGAATTCCGTCCGGGCCCGCCTGACGGAATGTCGGCAATTTCCGCGCAAACCATGGACGTCCGGGAAACCTGGCAGTAACTTACCTGCGAGTAGCTGTGGCCCGGCTCGATGCGACCCCCACCCGTCGTTTCTCTCCCCCAGGAGGAATCGTGCTCCGCCCTGCCCGGAAATCCCGGCACCTCCGGAATTCCACCGCGCTCGCCGCCGTCGCTCTCGGCGCCGCACTCGCGCTCACCTCCAGCAGCGCCCAGGCCGCCGGCGCCGCGCCGAAGCACTACGTGGCGCTCGGCGACTCCTACGCCGCCGGCGCCGGCGTGCCGGGCCAGTCGGCCGGTCTGTGCCTGCGCTCCGACCGCAACTACGGCCACCTGGTCGCCGCCGCCCTCAAGTCCGGCCGGTACACCGACGTCACCTGCTCCGCGGCCAAGATCAAGGCGATGACGCAGCCCCAGTACGACGCCTTCATCAGGGTCAACGACCCGCAGCTGGACGCGGTGACCGCCGACACCGACCTGGTCACCCTCGGGATCGGCGGCAACGACCTCGCGGCCAGCGACCTCGGCCTCGGCGAACTGGTCGCCACCTGCATCGCCGGCGCCGTCGTCAACCCGCTCGGCACGCCCTGCAAGGACGTCTACCACCACGGCCACTGGGACTGGAGCAGCATGTCCTGGCAGTACGGCACCGACGACCTGGCCGAGCGGATCCGCACCACCATCGCCCCGCAGCTGGCCGACACCCTCAAGCGCATCCACGCCAAGGCGCCCGGGGCCAGGGTGCTGCTGGTCGGCTACCCGTCCGTGCTGCCCGCCGACGGCTCGAAGTGCGTCCTGCGCCAGCCGGTGACGCCGGGCGACGTCGAGTACATGTACGGCGTGCTCAACAAGCTGAACGCCGCGCTGAAGTCCACCGCGGCCGCGAACGGCGCGACCTACGTGGATACCGCGACGCCGACCCTCGGGCACGACGTCTGCTCGGACGACCGCTGGATCGAGGGCGCGCTGCCCGGCTCGCCCGCCGTGCCGTTCCACCCCAACGCGACCGGCGAGCAGGTGATGGCCCAGGCGGTGCTCGCCGCACTGAAGTAGCGCGGCCGCGGCGCCCGCCCGGCGCGGCCCCCGGAAAGCCCCCGGAAAGCCCCCGGAAAGCCCCGAGGGGCCGGTGACCGAACCCCCGGTCACCGGCCCCTCGGTCCTGCGCGCCCTACTCGGACTTCGCGGAGGCGGAGGCGGAGGCAGCACCGGCGGCGGAAGCGGCGGCCAGCCCGGCCGACCACTTCTCCTCGACGTTGCCGAGCCTCCAGTAGGCGATCGCCGCGGCCCAGGTGAGCACGAACAGTCCGACGATGGCGTAGCCGACGAAGTTGAGGTCCAGTGCGCCGATCCAGGCGACCGGACCGCTGGTGATGTCCAGCTTCTCGCCGAGCAGGCCGATCAGCTCGATCGAGCCGATCACCAGCGCGACCAGCACCGACAGCCCGGTGACGGTCAGGTTGTAGTAGATCTTGCGGACCGGCTTGGAGAAGGCCCACTCGTACGCGAAGTTCATGAACGAGCCGTCGATGGTGTCCAGCAGGCTCATTCCGGCCGCGAACAGGATCGGCAGCGTGAGCAGCGCGTACCAGGGCAGCGAGAAGGCCGCCGCGCCGCCCGCCAGCACCAGCAGGGACACCTCGGTGGCGGTGTCGAAGCCCAGGCCGAACAGCAGGCCCACCGGGTACATGTGCCAGGGCTTGGTGACGGCCCTGGTGACCCTGCCGAGGATGCGGTTCATCAGCCCGCGCCGCTCCAGCTGGCGCTCCAGCTCCGCCTCGTCGTAGTCGCCCTCGCGCATCCGGCGGAAGACCTTGAGGATGCCGTTGAAGGCGCCCAGGTTGATCAGGCCGAGCAGCAGCAGGAAGGTGCCGGAGACGGCGACGCCGATCAGGCCGGTCATCTCGTGCAGCGTCGAGTCGTCGGACTCCACCTGGCCGGCCAGCGAGCGGATGCCGAGGGCCAGCAGCGCGCAGAGGCCGAAGACGATCGACGAGTGCCCGAGCGAGAACCAGAAGCCGACCGACAGCGGCCGCTTGCCCTGGCCCATCAGCTTGCGGGTGGTGTTGTCGATGGCGGCGATGTGGTCCGCGTCGAAGGCGTGCCGCATGCCGAGGGTGTAGGCGGTCAGACCCATGCCGGCGCCGAACACCTGGCCGCCGACGTCGTAGTGCTCGGGCTCGACCACCGCGAGCAGGGTGAACCAGCCGATGACGTGGAGCGCGAGGATGAATCCGCCCATTCCGGCCAGGCGGATCCACTCCTCACGGGTGAGCCGGTCGCGCCAGCGGGGGGCGGTCATCGTCGTGTCCTTTCGGTCGGGCGGTCGAAGCTGGGCCATCTTTCCGCCTCGGTGCGCGCAGTTGCAAGTCATGCGCAATTACGGATTCGTCCGCCCCCGGTCTCCCCCGGCTTCCAC
>NZ_JBIVVI010000784.1:0-4385 GCF_044757675.1 Kitasatospora sp. NPDC091257 | reverse complement strand
CGCCGGGCATCGCAACATCGCCGCTGGCCTCCGCCACGCCTCCTACGAGCCCTTCACGCGCCCGCTCGACCTCCTCGGCATCGCCTGACCAACACTGTCACAAGATCAAAGGACTTTGCAACGGCCCTGGGGCTTTCCCCCGAGCTTCGCACCACGCCGCTACCGGCGTCGCACGTCAAGGGCGGGGACGGGTCATACGGACACGGACCCGTGACGGCACCTACGGCCTCATCAGCCGCCTCTCCAATCGGTCAGTCCACTCAAACTCGTGCAGCTTCGTGTCGCACGGTCGCCCTCCCAGCGCCCTGGCACAGCGCGGTCATCGGCCTCGGCCGGCCGCTCGCTGATCATCACCTCGGGCGTGACGTGCGCCCAGGCCTTGCGCTGGGATCGGGCCCTGGGCGCCCGCTGCGCCCTGCCGGTGCGCAGACACGTGACCAACTTGCGCTTGAGCGCTCCCCTGCCTTCGATGAACAGCGCCTGGTAGATCGCCTCGTGCGAGATGCGCATGGACTCATCATCGGGGAAGTCGACCTTCAATCGGTTGGCGATCTGCTCCGGACTCCACGCCGTGGCCCACCGGCGGTCTCCCCGATGCGGCTTGTTCTGCCCCTTGAACGGCGCGACCTCCGGCCCGAGCGCCGTCCCGTCCTCGCAGAGGACCTGACCCGACAGGCGCTCCTGCACGTAGTCCCGCAGCCGGTGGCCGCGGTGACAGGGCATCATGGCCCCGTGGAGCGCAGACGTGTCGTGGTCGAGGTCGGCGCGGTGCTGTCTGCCACGCGTGTGGGCCGACGGATCGGCCGCCTCCGGTGCGCGGACCAACCGCGTGCCATCGCCCGCGCTGCTGACCGGATCGACAGATCTTGCTGCTGGAGAAGCAGCGGCGCCTGGTGTTCGCCGAAGCTTTCACTGAGCCGCCGTACGGCGAGGCCACCCTGGCCGACGTCGACCGGGCTTTCAAGCGGTTCCATTCCCAGACCCGCAAGCCCGGATTCCTGGCCGCCCTGGCCTTCGTGCCGGACACCACGGTGGCCGGCACGGCCTACGGCTGCCCGCTGACGGCGAGCGCCAGGTGGTGGGACACCCTGTGGCCGCCCTATCGGCCGCTTGCCGCAATCGCCGCTCGATTCGGCGGCGGCTCGGCATGACCGACCGCTCCATCGAGCGCCTGGCCAACGGTCCTACCCCGGCAGAGCCAGGCCTCCCTGAACCGCGAACAGTCCTACCGGTGGATCCGTAACATGCCGGTCTCGACGAACTGGTCGGAGACCTGTCAGGTCAAGCACAGGATTGCTATGTGAAAAGCCGCCGCAACTCCGACTTGGCTCTATCCATGTCACCGTACGAGGCAAAGATCCGAGCACGCTCAACGGTGTCCCGAGCTTCGAGCAGGAGCGCAGTGGCCTCGAAGCGGTCCACGGCGACGGTCGGCGGTGGATAATTCATGCTTCCAGGATTCTCAGTCGGCCCTTCCATGATCGAGCGGACCGCATTGGAGAAGAAGCGGAGCAGCCCCTCGAAGGGGGATATCGGTTGGCTTCCCGTCTCCAGGGCTAGTGTTTTGATATTCCACGAATAGAGCGGCTTGCCGTGGAGGTCTCGCCAGTGCTTGACAAGGCGAACCGTGCGCTGCAGAGACCCGTTTGATTCGATCTTCGCCTGCCTGAGTAGCTTGGCATGACCGATTGGATCGTTCACGTCCCAGCCTTCGGGGATATCCGTATTGGGAATCAGCAAGTCACCCCCTTCGACCGGTAGTGCCAAAATAACGTCACATGTGAAGTCTCCATTTGCCTGCGGATCGAAGTCGAGGATGATCGACCGCTTTCCTTCCGTGGTGACCGTGAGGTTCGGGAATTTATTTCCGAGGATCTCCTTGAGTCTATCTGCGGTCTTCCGCATCTCTTCTTGCGGACCGGATTGGTCTTTTCCCGGCCCTAGATCAGGGCGGTCAGTGAGAATGACGCCCAGGTCCACGTCGTTCAGCGGGGACAGTGCATCCCCGTGTTCCACACTTCCGGTCCGGTACTGCTCGGCCCCTGGATAGATAAGATCCAGTGCACGGGCTACATCTTTCGCTCGGTCTTCGGCAATAGACAACTGCTTGTCGGTTGCCCTGATTCTACTGTCTTCTTGCTCAAGCCACTCATCCAGTTCTCCCGCACCTCCCCCGCGCAGTGAAGGCACTGACGCCTGACGGGAGCCCAGGTACAGGGGATCCAGAAATGCTAGACCCGATTCGACCAGGCGACGACGCTGTTGGTACGCGACATTCTCCTCGGTCGCTCGAGTCGTGGCCAGATCGAGCCATTGGGTAGACCGTGTCTGCCTGGCTCGTGCCGCCGATGCCGCCTGAGCGGACTTTTCTTTTCGTTGCGGTGCATGCCCAATCATCTCTGCATCTCCTTCTGCTTAGCCATCACTGGTTTGGCATCCGCATCGGACCAAGTCCGACGATGCAAATTTGCTCCTACCCGCCAAGCACGCTTCCGCTGCCATCTCGTCGGACCAAGAACTTCTCGTTCTCGTTTCAACAACACCCTTGGCCAAGGTTGTCGCGCAACCTGCCGACTGGTCCGCGCTGGCTTTCGTGCGGGTGCGCCGGCGGAGCAGCGTGGGCTCATCGAGGTGTTCACCGAACTGCACTTGGGCTCGGACCAGTCCCGCCGGGGGCTTGTCCAGCAGTGAGGCACTGCGGAGGCCGGGCCCGGAATCGTCCAGGCCCGGCCAACCGTGTGGGCGCCCCGTGGAGGGCCGGGTCTGCTGGTGGGCACTACGGGCGAAACCGGCGGTGCCCCAGCTGTCACCGCTCTTCGATGTATCCCGTACGGCGACCGACGGGGATCGTCGACCGCCACAACCCTCGCCGACCCTGGTCCGCACCAGCCGACATCTGGTGGCGGACGAGACCCTCGTCAGCGCCCTGGTGCCCACCCACGAGCGGGACGCCGCCCCTCGAAGGAACCAGCGGACACCCAGCAAACCCGCAGATCCCGTCGACGAGCACACCCGCCCGTCCCGGCATTCAGCCTGCCGCTGCCCTCACCGCAACGACCACCGGGCATTCCACCCAGGCCGGCACCAATTTTCAGGGTTCCTTTATGGAAATTCTCTGAACTGCCCATCATGCTGAGGAGCCCAATATCACTAACCACTCAGCACGCTATCATGGTCGCGCAATAGCCGCGCATACACGATGCGCCTCCCAAAGATCCTCGTCGCCTACCTCTTCGGGCACTACAGGCGCATTGAAGCAGCCCAGGGTGTAGGTGAGTGTGATGACGAGGCGGTTGGGGCGACCGCGTGGGAAGGTGCCTGCCTCGGCAGGCCCGTTTCTCGGGGCGTCCGCTGAAGCGGACATGACGATTTCCCGGGCCGTCCCAGCCCTCCAGTGGCTGCGCCGCGAGTGATACCTCCGTTCCTATTTCCATGAACGCAGTCACGGCATCCTTCTCCTCCTGGCGGTTCACCGTGTTGACGCCTGCCTGCCTCGGGCTGGCGGCACAGCGACCGGTGGGAGCGCCGTGGGAGAAGAGAGAGCGGTTGGGCCGCTCCCTTAGGCTTGCGGAGGAACAACGTGTTGCTTCCCGCTTTGCGGCTCGTTGGTCTGGTATGGGCGTATCGGAGAGGGCGAGGTCTCAGAGGGCATTTGATGAGAGTAGTTTGCCCTTTATGTCCTAGTAGGTTCCTCGCCAGGTTGGTGCGGTTTCGTCCGTTATGCGCTTGGCGAGGTTGTCGATCGAGGCGATGTGGATCATGGCTTCGGAGCTGGTCGGCAGTGTCTCGTAGTCGCGGGCCAGCCAGCGGCGCTGCATGATCCACCCCAGACTCCGTTCAACCACCCACCGCCTTTTCACCACGTGAAATCCGGGGACGTCGGACTTCCGGTGGACGACCTCGACGTCGATGCCCAAGCGTGCGCCGTGCTCGATCACGGCGTTCTTGAAGCCGGTGTCGACCCAGCTCTTGGAGATGCTTGGGTAGGTCTTCTTGGCCTGGTTGAGGAGGCGTATTCCCAGGGCGTTCTCGGACAGGCTCGCGGCGGTGACGGTGACGGCGAGGATGAGTCCGATGGTGTCGGTGAGGATGCCTCTCTTTCGGCCGACGATTTTCTTCGCGGCATCAGTTCCTTGGCTGGTCAGGGGAACGTTGGTGGAGGTCTTGACGCTCTGGGTGTCGATTACCGAGGCGGTCGGCTCAGGCTTGCGTCCTTCCTTCACCCGGGCCAATCCAGTGAGGTCGTAGTTGAGTTGGGCAAAGATGCCCTCATCGCGCCAGGCGGCGTAGTAGCCTCCGCGTTTCACGTCGGGCTGGGACCGGATCGTGGGCGGGAATGCGAAAGTGCCTTCTGAACTGGGACGATGAGGCTTGTCTAAGGTCTC
>NZ_JBIVVI010000783.1:0-4386 GCF_044757675.1 Kitasatospora sp. NPDC091257 | reverse complement strand
CCTTCTCCGGTCCTGGCTCCTTCTCCGGTCCCGGCCCCGTCCCCTTCCCCGTTCCCGGTCCCGGTCCCGTCCGGGCCTCCGACGCACAGCACGGTGGCGGTGACGAACCGCTCCTGCTCGCCGCTCTGCACCGCGTACGCGTTGTGCCGCTCCACCGCCGCCTCCAGGGCATCGGCGACGGCGGGCAGCCGCGCCTCGCGGAAGGCCGCCTCCCGGAAGGCGCTCAGCACCGCGAAGCCCGTCCCGATCGCGGGCAGGCCCTTGCCCTGGACGTCGCCGACCAGCACCCGGGTGCCGTGCGGGGTCTCGGCGACGTCGTACAGGTCGCCGCCGACCATGGCGTCCTCCTCCACCGGCCGGTACAGCCCGTCCAGGCGCACGTCCGAGGTGGTGACGGGCAGCGGGCGCAGCAGCTGGCGCTGGAGGGCGACGGCGCTCTGCCGCATCCGCGACAGCTGCCGCTCGTGCCGCACCCGCCGCGCGCACAGGCCGATCACGGCGCCCTCGGCGGCGACCACGCCCACCAGGGTGCCCAGCCGGGCCGGCAGGTCGCCGGGCGGGACCACCAGCGAGTGGACCACGATCACGGCGATCACCCACACCGAGACGGCCACCGTCTGGGCGACGGTGCCCAGACCCGCCAGCAGCGCGGGCAGGAACACCAGCAGCAGCACCAGGCGGGAGCTGGTGCCGCTGGCCGCCTGGACCAGCAGCACGGCGGCGGTGGCGGCCAGCACGCCGAGCACCACCGCCCGGTTGGCGGGGGCGCGCGGGGCGGCGGGCTGCTGATCGTTGCGGTCCACCCCTGCCGTCCTCTCCGCCGCCCGGCCGTCCCTCCAGGGTGGTCGGCGCGGCGGGGCGGGCGCGAGCGGGCTGCGCCGGGCGGGGGACGGCGACTGTCGGCGGCGCTCGGTACGGTGGCCGGTGTGTCCTCCCCGTCCACACCCCCGCCCACGCCGCCGTCACCGTCCACGCCTCCGTCCTCCCGTGCGACCCCCACGGGCCGCGTACCGCTCGACGACCTGGTGCGGCTGCGCCGGGCCCGGGACCGGATGGACCGCGAGTACGCGCAGCCGCTGGACGTTCCGGCGCTGGCCCGTACCGCGCTGATGTCCTCCGGCCACTTCTCGCGCAGCTTCCGCACCGCCTACGGCGAGACCCCGTACAGCTACCTCATGACCCGACGGATCGAGCGGGCCAAGGCGCTGCTGCGGCGCGGGGACCTGAGCGTGACCGAGGTGTGCATGGCGGTGGGCTGCACCTCGCTGGGCTCCTTCAGCACCCGCTTCACCGAGCTGGTCGGGCAGAGCCCCAGCGCCTACCGGGCCGGCGACCACGAGCCGGGCGCGGCGATCCCGGCCTGCATCGCCAAGGTCCGCACCCGCCCGGTGCGCCGCGCCGAGGCCAAGGAGGCCAAGGGGACGAAGGAGGCCAAGGAGGCCAAGGAGGCCCAGGAGACGAAGGGGGTCAAGGGGGCCAAGGACGCCGAGGGTGCCCGGCGGGACGGCGGCCCCGGCGCTCCCGTAGCGTGACGCGCATGAGCATCGAACTCGCGCAGTGCTTCATCGCCGTCGACGACCACGACCGGGCGCTCTCCTTCTACCGCGACGTCCTCGGCTTCGAGGTGCGCAACGACGTTGGCTTCGAGGGCATGCGCTGGGTCACCGTCGGCTCGCCCGACCAGCCCGGCGTGGAGATCGTCCTGGAGCCCCCGCTGGCCGACCCGCACGCCTCCGAGACCGACCGCCGGGCCGCCGCCGAACTCCTCGCCAAGGGCCTGCTGCGCGGTGTCATCTTCCGCACCGACGACTGCGACGCCACCTTCGAGCGGCTGCGGGCGGCCGGCGCCGAGGTGCTCCAGGAGCCGATGGACCAGCCCTACGGGGTGCGCGACTGCGCCTTCCGCGACCCGTCGGGCAACATGCTGCGCTTCAACCAGCCGCGCACGAGGTAGCGGCCGGCGGCCTGGGGCGGCCTGTGCGGCCCGTGGCGGGTCAGACGGGCTGGAGCCGGGTGTGCAGGAGGCAGAACTCGTTGCCCTCCGGGTCGGCCAGGACGTGCCAAGCGGCGTCGGCGGGCTGGCCGACGTCGACCGGCTCGGCGCCGAGCGCGAGCAGCCGCTCCAGCTCGGCGTCCTGGTCGCGGTCGGTGGGGTTGACGTCGATGTGCAGCCGGAGCTTGCCGGGCCGCGGCTCGCTGTTGGGGAGGAAGAAGAGGGTGGGCTGCGGGCCGCCGAAGCCGGTGCCGGGCGGCCCGATCTCGATGGTGCCGCCGCCCTCGCGGCCGACTTCGACGTAGCCGAGGACCTCGCTCCAGAACGCGGCGAGCCGCTCGGGGTCGGCGGCTTCGATGACCAGTTCACTGATGCGGCATGCCATGGTCCGTCAGCCTACGTCGATCATGTCGCGACGCAAGGGAATTGATCCGCCCGCCCGGACGACGGGGTGCCTCCGGGGCCGGAGGCCGATGCGTGGGGCGGGCGGGGCCGCCGGGCGGTGGTCGGCCGGTGGGGGAATGAACCGCGGGATGGGTGCTGTTGTCGCAGGTCGAGATACCCCTACCCGTATTTTTTCGGGTATCCGGCACGGCCCGCTGCCGCCCAAGGAGATGGGCATCGCTTCTCGCACGACTGACGGGCCACCCGCCCCGCGCACCGGCGCCGGGCCGTCGGTCGGGGCCCGGGGCCACCGCCACCGCCCGGGCGGTGGCCCCCGCCGGTGAGCTACCGGGCCCGCAGCGCCCCCAGCACCGCCGACAGGTCCTGCTCGGCGATCTCCGGGTGCGCCAGCAGCACCTCGCGGGCCGCCGCCAGCACCGGGCCGCCGCCCGCGAGGGCGAGGTCCTTGGCGGCCAGCCGGACCGGAAAGTCCGACTCCGTGGTGAACGCCCGGGCCGCCACCCCCGCGAGCGGCCCGGCCGACAGCACCTCCCGCGCCTGCTCCTGCGGCACGCCCAACTCCTCGGCCACCGCCAGGACTTCGCCCAGGGCGGTGACGCAGGCGACGATCGCGCCGATCACCACCACCTTCAGCGCCGCGCCCGAGCCCGGGCCGCCGCAGCGCCGCACCCGGCCCAGCTGCTCCAGGACGGGCTGCGCGCGGTCCAGGTCGGCGTCCTCGCCGCCCGCGAAGACCGTCAGACCGCCGGTGGCCGCCGGGCCCGTGCTGCCCAGTACCGGGGCGTCCACCAGGGCGACGCCGTCCGGCAGCCCGGCGCGCAGGTCGGTGGTGGCCCGCGGGCCGATCGAGGACATGTCGATCCACAGCGCGCCCGGTGCCAGCTCCGCCGCGCACTGCCCGGCCACCTCGGCGACGGCCGCCGGGTCGGACAGCATGGTGACGACGACGTCCGCGCCGCGCACGGCCTCGGCCGGGGTGGTGGCCTCGGTGACCCCGGTGACCCCGGCGGTCCCGGCGGTCCCGGTGAGGCCGGCGGCGCGGCCGGGGGAGCGGTTCCAGACGGTCAACGGGTGCCCGGTGTCGGCGAGTCGGCGGGCCATCGGCAGGCCCATCCGGCCCAGTCCCAGAAAAGCGATCTTCTTCATGGCCGCCACGCTAGGCAGCCACGAGCCAGGCGACAAGCGAATGTCCGGCATGGTAGTCATGCGCAATGGACATGGCTTGGCTGGACGTCTTCCGCACCGTCGCACACCTGGGCTCCTTCACCGCCGCCGGTGAGCGACTGGGCTACACCCAGTCCGCGATCTCCCGCCAGATCGCCACCCTGGAAGGGGAGTTGGGAACACCGTTGTTCGACCGGCTGGCGCGCGGCGTACGGCTGACCGAGCACGGCCGCGCCCTGCTGCCGCACGCCGAGGCGATGCTGCAACGGCTCGACGCCACCCGGCGCGACCTGACCGCCCTCACCGAACTCACCGCCGGACGGCTGCGGGTGGGCGCCTTCGACAGTGCCAACGCCGACCTCGTCCCCGGCGCCCTCGCCGCCTTCCGCGCCGCGCACCCGGACGTGGAGATCGGCCTCACCGAGGGGCTGGCGGCGCACCTGCTGGACCTGCTCGCCGAGGGCGCCGTCGACCTCGCCCTCGTCGCCTCGTACACCGAACCCGCCGCCGACGGCGACCGGTTCGACGTCCGCCCGCTGATGGAGGACCCGGTGCTGGTCGCCCTCCCGCGCGGGCACCGCCTCGCCGGACGCCGCCGCCTGCGGCTGGCCGAACTCGCCGACGAACCCTGGATCGCCGCCCGCCGCCACGCCGAATCCACCCTCCTCGCCGCCTGCGTCCGCAGCGGGTTCCAGCCCCGCATCGAGTACACCGTCGCCGCCTGGACCGCCAAACTCGGCCTGGTGGCAGCCGGGTTGGGCGCCACCCTGATCCCCTCCCTCGCCGCCCGCGTCGGCCGCCCCGGCATCGCCCTCGTCCCCCTG
>NZ_JBIVVI010000782.1:0-4395 GCF_044757675.1 Kitasatospora sp. NPDC091257 | reverse complement strand
CTACATCAATCCTTGTGTGTGTTTTTCAGAGGTGTCCGCTCCCGACCCCGGGGGGGCCCCCCCGGGGCGCGGGGGGGGGGGGGGCCCCCCCCCCCCCCCCCGGGGGGGCCCCCGCCCCCCGCCCCCCCCGCGACTCCGCGGCCGATGGACCGACCGGGGCGCGGCGAGAGGATGACACGCGTCACGACAAAGCAGGCTGGCGGGCCGTCCCGATGCCGGAGGCGTTGATGCGGCTGCCGCGGGACCACCGCGGATACCCGGCGCCGTGGATCGCCCAGTGGACGGACGGCGACGACGCGATCGCCGTCCGCAACGTCCCGGCAACGGCCTTGTCAGGCCGTGTACCTGCGTTGCCGGGCAACGGCCGTCCCACGCTCGGGCGGCCGTGCCCGCAGCGACGGCGAGCTTGCATGGACGAACACCGATGCCAGCTGTGCGGGCGTCGCATCAAGCCCCGCATCCGGGCGGTGTTCCTGGCCGGAGCACCCGGAAGCGACCGCCCGGCCCTGGTGAGCGAACCTCCCCTCCACCGGGCCTGCGCCGCCTACGCGATCCAGGTCTGCCCGCACCTGGTACCCGGCCACCGCAACGGTTCGCTGTCCGTCGCCGAAGCCGAGGAGTACCTCCTGCTGGAGGAACGGGTCCGACCCAGCAGCCCGGATCCCACCGCCGGCCTCCTCGCCAAAGTCTGCGCCCGTGGCAGTGAGGAAGCCCGCGCGTTCGGCGCCCTTCAGACTCTCCTGGCCGTGCTGCCCGGTCCGTGGACGCCCGCCTCGCAGTGGCTGGAGCGGCACTGCACCACTGCCTGAGTCCCACCGGACCGACCCCGCCACCTGCGGCGGTCGCACCCCACCGGAAACAGTTCTCCCCGCCTCGCCCCGCCTCGCCTCGCCTCGCCCCGTACCGCGCCGCCCGCCGGCCGCCGGGCACTGGCATCCCGAACCCGGCGCGCCCCGGCCCCCGGGGACGACGGCCGCCTCGCCGGTGCGGGCTTGCCCACCGTGTTCCCGCAGATGGGTTGAGACGTTGAAACGGATGAGATGACCAATTCTCGCCACAGCCCTGTTCTGGGCGAGCTGGTCCCACCTCCTGCATCAGCGCAGAACAGGATCCACAAAAGCTTCAGGAGAGGCGTCACTGAATGGGGTAGCTGCTTTTCGAAGCCCACTTGACCGGCATTTTCGAAGCCATACCTTCAGCTCCATCGAAAGCGACCCACGACGGAGTCGCCAAAGACGGAGAGAGCAATACATGAGCATTCCGAAGAACGACCGCGATCTCGGACAAGGAACCATCGTCCCCTTCCCGATCTCGCCGGAATACGTGAAAGGGTGGACCTCGCCCAGGGCGATCGTCGAACTGATCGCCAACGCACTTGACGAGGACTCCAACGCGACTGTGCGCTGGGCCGACGGGCTCCTCACCATCGAGGACAACGGCCCCGGAATCGCACAGGACGCGTTCCTCCTCGGAGCCTCCAAGAAGACCGCCAACCAGATCGGCCAGTTCGGCGAAGGCAAGAAGCTCGCCGCACTTGTCCTGGCACGCGACCCCGACGTCGGCGACGTCTGGTTCGAGACCGTCGGCTACGCCTTCACCCCGACCATCGAGAACCGCAGCCTCCTGGACGGCATCGTCCCGACCCGGGACGGCCAAGCGTCCGCAACCCTGGTCTACACCCTCTACCCCCTGGACCGGACCGCCGGAACGAAGATCACCATCCAGTGCGCCCAGGAGCTCGCGGACGAGGCCATCGCACGCGTCCTGTACCTCACGGAACCCGGCTACACCCCACCCGCACGCAAGGCCCGCATCCTGTTCGGCGGGGTCCCCGGACGGATCTACATCGGCGGAATCCTCGTCACCCACGACCCACGGCTCTCCACCAGCTACGACCTCCCTCTCGCCCTCGCGAAGGGGGACCAGAACCGGGACCGAACCTTCATCGACGGCCGGGCACTGGAATGGCACCTCAAAGAGGCCCTCGCCAGCTGCGCCGAACCGGACGTCATCGAGCACTTCGTGAACAGGGCCCTCACCAAGGAACCCATCGCCGCCCAGGAGCAGTACTTCACCTCCGTCCGCGACTACGATGTCCGACTCGCTTTCCGACGGATCGCCGGGCAGATCCTCCCGGTCGGAAAACGGCTGTACTACCAGGGGAAAGGCGAAGGCGTCGAGGGCATCGAAACCGATGCCTGGCTCATGGACAGCGGCGTACACCTCGTGGAAACCGACCTGCCCAGGGGACAGCACGAAGAGCTCATGAAGCTCCTCGGAGTCGAACGCAGGCACACCGCAGCGCACCGTGAGGTCAACCGGCAAGAGCGCACGACCACCTGGATCAACCACAAGGACCTCACCGAAGCACAGCGGCAGAACCTCGACGACACCGCAACGCTGCTCCGCTCGATCCTCGGGGAAGACAGCGTCGGAAGGACCCGGGCCTACACCGAGAGTCGCCTGGTCGGCTACGGCACCCTCGGTATCTACGACCGGAGGGCCGACACCATCGGCTTCCACCTCGCCACACTGAACAGCCGGGAACAGACCATCAGCACCGCCATCCGCATGGCGGCCCACCGCAAGGCCTACCTCCAGAAGACCGAACACACCGAAGGCGCCGCCGGATTCACGGAGGCCCTCACGGAGATAGCCACAACCTTCCTCGGGGCGTACCTGGCGCTGGCAGACGACGCGACCGCCAGCAGCCACCCCACCGCCGACGGAACCCGGCGAAAGGACGCTGCTCCCGCCGACACCCTGTCCGCCAGTCACAAGACGCCCACCCAGCACACGAAGCCCAACCGGGACGAAATCGCACGGGCCCGGCAGCTGCGCGACGCGCCGCCACTGCGCCGCCGCCTGGCCGAACTGCTCCACCGGCGCATGAAGGAGGTCCAGACCGCGACCGGAACCAGGAGCGTCGTCCGCATCCTCCGCACTGTCGCCCTTAGCAAGGTCTACTGGGAGGTGCTCGACAGTCCCCGCCCCGTGGGCTGGCGTCGATCCCAGGGCGTGAGCTGCGTGACCGACTACGACAAGATCACTGCCATCGCCGACCTGGTGGGAGTCAACCCCGCTGTGATCTTCCTCGCCCACATGGCGGAGGAGGCCCCCACCTACAACCGGCGCGGCCGCGACGACAGCCAGAAGCCATGGTCCGGCCGCCTTCAGGAATCGGTCACCCGGGCCATCTCAGACCTCCAGGCCGCCGGGGGCATCTACGCCGAACAGATCCCCAGCATCGAGGCCATGGCCAACGGGCAGACCCCCTGCGACAACGACGGACAGTGGCTGAAGCCGCTCCACACCCTGCTCAAGGCCGAAGAGGAACGCCTCGGCTAAAGCACCAGTGCCGCCCGGCTCACCCCACGGAGAGCCGGGCGGCACACCCATGCCCGTCCATCGATGATGTCGCCCGGTGACAGTGCTTGGCCCGGAGCGTGTTTCTGCCTTTGCGCGTGCGCGCGGTCGGGCATTCCCGTATCCCGGGAGTGCGCCACCCGGCCCCGCACCCCTGCCTGATTTCGTCGGGCCGTATGAGAGCCACCGCTTCGGTGTGAACGAGAGCCTGGTGTAGGCCGTTCGTGGCAGCGATGTCCTCGACCACGGCGGGTGTTCTCCGGGGAGATCGGGAGCCACCGATCGGGTGGCCTCCGGACGTGCTGCCTCGCTGCTGTCACGGCCCGGGAGTCCTACCTCTGGCCCCAGCCGCAAAGTAGACCGAGTTGCTGGCCGATCGTCAGCGCCTGCGGCGGCGGGGAGCCCGCTTGAGCCTCCGCTCCACCATCGCGGCCCACTCCGGGTCGGCCTCGCGGATCCGCTGCCACCGCTCCTCGCGCAGCACCGGCCAGTACTCCTCAGTGTGGCGAAGGGCGGCCCGCACCCGATCGGGATCGGTACCGAAGGCCAGCGCGGCCCAGTCGTCCCAGGCGATCCACTCGTCACGCGCGCGGTCGTAGTGGGCGCGGGTGCCGCGCCGCCCGGTCGTCTCCAGCAGCCGGTAGGTCTCCTCGGCGATGCCGAGCGCCTTGGCCATCTCGGCGCGGCTGCGGCCGGTGAACACGCGCAGGTGGACCAGGCGCTCGTGCTCGACCGTGCACAGGTCCGCCGGGGCGACGCCGACCGCCCTGGCCAGCCGAGGCAGCAGCTCCGGGCGGGGAACCCGGGTGCCAGCGAGGTAGAGGGACACCGCCCGCTCGGTCACGCCGGCCTCGCGGGCGATCCGGGCGACCGAAGCGCCCGCGGCAGTGCGGGCGACCCGCAGCTTCGCCGCGTCGAAGCCGTACGGAAACGTGCTCACACCCGTCTCCTACCCGCCGTCGTACAGGGAAGTCCGTTCACCCTGAACGATCGGCAAGGGGCCCGGGGTGGTGAAGGTCCGTTCAGGGG
>NZ_JBIVVI010000781.1:0-4401 GCF_044757675.1 Kitasatospora sp. NPDC091257 | reverse complement strand
CCCGGCTCCCCCATCTCCCCGTCCAGGTCCAGGTCCAGGTCCAGGTCCAGCAGTTCCACCGCGCTGCGTCCCACCCCCGCCGCCAGTTCCCCCGGCAGCCAGCCGCCCTGCGCCAGCCGGGCGGCGGCCGTACCGTCCGGGTCCAGCCGGGCGCGCAGCTGCCGCGGGGTGGGCCGGGCGGCCGGGTCCTTGGCCAGGCAGCCGAGGACGATCCCGCGCAGCGGCTCGGGCAGCCCGGCCACGTCCGGCTCCTCGTGCAGCACCCGGTAGAGCAGCACGGCCGCGCTGACCCCTTCGCCGAAGGGGTGGACGCCGGTGGCGGCGAAGGCGAGGACGGCGCCGAGCGAGAAGACGTCCCCGGCCGGCCCGACCGCCTGCCCGTTCGCCTGCTCGGGTGACATGAAGCCGGGCGACCCGACCACGTAACCGGAACGGGTGAGGCCGCCCGCGGCGTCCAGGGCCCGGGCGATCCCGAAGTCGATCAGCCGCGGTCCGTCCAGGGTGAGCAGCACGTTGGACGGTTTGACGTCCCGGTGCACCAGGCCGAGTCCGTGGACGTGGGCCAGGGCCTCGGCGAGCCCGACGCCGAGCGAGCGCACGGCCGGCTCGGGCAGCGGCCCGTACGTCCGGACGGCGTCGCCGAGTGCGGGGCCCGCCACGTAGCCGGTGGCGACCCAGGGGCGGGCGCCCTCGGTGTCGGCGTCCAGCACGGGCGCGGTCCAGGCGCCGCCGACCCGCCGGGCGGCGGCGACCTCCTGACGGAAGCGGGCGCGGAACTCGGCGTCGTCGGTGAGCTCCGACCGCACCACCTTGACGGCGACGGTGCGCCCGCCGGCCGTCCGGCCGAGGTAGACCCGGCCCATTCCGCCCGAGCCGAGCCGCCGCAGCAGCCGGTAGCCGCCCACCCGGCGCGGATCGTCCGACCCCAGTGCCCGCATCCCGCACGCTCCCCTCGCCCTCGCACGCGCGCTCCGCCGACCGCCCACCGGACGCGCCTCGGGTGCAGACCGTACCGGGCCGGGCGGTGCTCCGCCCGGCCCTCGGGCCTGTCTTCACCCTTCCGCCCGCGCGGCGGCGCCGGTCGTACGAAGACGGGCAGGGGCCCGCGAACAGGTGCGGGAACCCCGCAGCCGGACGGCGCCCCTACATCCCCTACCTCCCCCTACCTCCCCTACATTCCCTGCTGCATCCCCAGCGGCAACGCCGCCGGCTCCAGCAGCCGCACCGCGACGTCGGGGGCGAACCCGCTGTCGTGCGCGACCCGCCGGGCGAACTCCGTGACGCCGGCCAGCTGCCGCTCGCCGAGCGAGAAGTCGAGCGCCTCGCTGAAGTACCGCTCCAGCACGTCCGCCCCGAAGGCCTCCCAGCGGGCGGCCTGTTCGGCGACCTTGCCGGCCTCCACCAGCGACAGGTCGCGGGACTCCAGGAAGGCCCGGTGCACCGCGGCGGTCAGTTCCGGGGCGCGCTCGGCGAACTCGCGCCGCACCGCCCAGACCGCGAAGACGAAGGGCAGGCCGGTCCACTCCTTCCACATCTCGCCGAGGTCGTGGACGGTCAGCCCGAGGTCGGCGGCCTGCCCGAGGTAGGCGCGCAGGGCCGGGTCGCCGATCAGGACGGCGGCGTCGGCCTCGGCGAGCATCGCGCTGAGGTCCGGCGGGCAGCTGAAGTAGTCCGGGCGCACGCCCTCGCGCTCCTCCAGGAGCAGCCGGGCGAGCCGTACGGAGGTGCGGCTGGTGGAGCCGAGGGCGACCCGGCGGCCGTCGAGGTCGGCGAGCGGCACCTTGCTCACGATCAGGCAGGACATCACCGGGCCGTCGCTGCCGACCGCGATGTCCGGCAGGACCAGCAGGTCGTCCGCGTTGCGCAGGTACTCCACGCAGGTGATCGGGCCGATGTCCAGGGTGCCGTCGACGAGCTGGTCGCTCAGCTTCTCCGGGGTGTCCTTGGTGAGGTCCAGATCGAGCAGGTTCCCGGTCCTGGCGAGTCCCCAGTAGAGGGGTACGCAGTTCAGGAACTGAATGTGGCCGACCCGGGGCCTGACCGGTGTGTTCTCCTGGGGCTCCCGCGTCCGCGCGTCCGGTGTCCGTGCCTCCGGTGCTGCCACTGCGCCGCTCCCTTGCTGTTCGTGCCTCCCCGCAGCGTATGCCTGCTGTTCGCGGCGGCTCGCACCGGCCGTCCGACACGCCCTCACGCGCCGTCGACGCGGCGTCGACGCTCCTTTCCACGCCCGCTCCGGGCCTTACGACACGCGCCTTCCACGCCGCAAGTGACCTCTGGTCGTCACAGCGGCCGCATGCTAGCGTTGCCCTCAGTTGCAGTTTGATTCCCCTTGCAGTACTTGAAGCCTGCGGAGCATGTAACCGCAGGCTTTTTGTAGTTTTTCAGCAATATCGAAAAATTTCGGACACGTCCGGAGGCAGGGCGATCAGCGCAGCGGACCGGGTGTCACACGGTGTGGCCCCCGACACGCATCGCAAGGAGAACGGCATGGCTCAGGGAACCGTCAAGTGGTTCAACGCTGAGAAGGGCTTCGGCTTCATCGCCCAGGATGGCGGCGGCCCCGACGTCTTCGTTCACTACTCCGCCATCAACGCGAACGGCTTCCGTTCGCTGGAGGAGAACCAGACGGTCACCTTCGACGTCACCCAGGGCCCGAAGGGCCCGCAGGCGGAGAACGTCACCGCTGTCTGACCATCCTCTGATGTTCTGATCGCTCGGGACCCGTACGGGTCCGCCGGCGGCTCCCGACAGCCGCCACCATGAGCACAAGAGCAGTACCCAAGGGGGCCCGCCGGTCGGCGGGCCCCCTGCCTTTTCGAAAGCCCGTCCCGGAGTGGAAGTTCGGGCACGGAGCGAAGGAATGCGGAAAGGGCCCTCTCCCGTCACCGGGAGAGGGCCCTTTCCGTCATGCCGGTCGAACGTCCCCTCTGGCGTTCGACCGCACGTTCCGCCTCAGGCCGCGACCGGGGCCGCGCCGCCCTGGCCTGCGGCGACGGCCGGCTCCGGGGCCTCGTCGTACAGGTCCCCGGACGGGTTGTTGTACGCGGCGACGTCCAGGATCTTCTCCCGGGCGGCGACCACGATCGGCACGACGACCTGGCCGGCGACGTTGGTCGCGGTGCGCATCATGTCCAGGATCGGGTCGATGGCGAGCAGCAGGCCGACGCCCTCCAGCGGCAGGCCCAGCGTGGACAGGGTCAGCGTCAGCATGATGATCGCGCCGGTGAGGCCCGCGGTGGCGGCCGAGCCGACCACCGAGACGAAGGCGATCAGGATGTAGTCCTTGATGCCCAGCTCGATGTTGAAGACCTGGGCGACGAAGATCGCGGCGACGGCCGGGTAGATCGAGGCGCAGCCGTCCATCTTGGTGGTGGCGCCGAACGGCACGGAGAAGGACGCGTACTCGCTCGGGACGCCGAGGCGCTCGGTGACGCGGCGGGTGACCGGCAGGGTGCCGACCGAGGAGCGGGAGACGAAGGCCAGCTGGATCGCGGGCCAGGCGCCCTTGAAGAAGTGCAGCGGGTTGAGCCCGGCGGCGAAGCGCAGCACCAGCGAGTAGACGACGAACAGCACCAGCGCGCAGCCGAAGTAGATGTCCAGGGTCAGCGTGGCGAAGGGCTTCAGCAGGTCCCAGCCGTACTTGGCGACGGACTTGCCGATCAGGCCGAGGGTGCCGAGCGGGGAGAGCCGGATGACCCACCAGAGCGCGGTCTGGGTCAGCTCCAGCACGGACTCGCTGAGCTTGAGGACCGGCTCGGCCTTGGCGCCGAGCTTGAGGATCGCCGCGCCGACCACGACCGCCAGGAAGACGATCTGGAGCACGTTCACCTTGGTGAAGGAGTCGACGATGTTGGTCGGGAAGATCCCGGTCAGGAAGTCGATCCAGGTGCCCTTGGAGTCGAGCGCCTTGAGGCCCTCGGTCTTCAGGTTGGTGCCCTCGCCCGGGTTGGTCAGCAGACCCAGGCCGATGCCGATGCCGACCGAGATCAGCGAGGTGATCATGAACCAGAGCAGCGTGCGGGTGGCCAGGCGGGCCGCGTTGGTGACGTTGCGCAGGTTGGCGACGCTCACCACGATCGCGGTGAACACCAGCGGCGGGACGGCCAGCTTGAGCAGCTGGACGAAGATCTTGCCGATGGTCTCCAGGGTGGTGGCCAGCCAGGAGATGTCGGCGGCGCGGGCCAGGTAGCCGAGGCCGACGCCGAGCACGAGGCCGGCGACGATCTGCACCCAGAAGGGCGTCTTGCGGATGCGGGCGAGCACGGACGGCGACGAGGTCGCCTCGGGCGCTGTGGACATGGGGGAGCGTCTCCGGGGGAGGGCGTTGCTGACGGTGAGGTGGGGGCGGAGCGGGCGGCACGGCGCGGGGCCGGACGGGAGGGGTCGGGCCCCCGGTCCGGG
>NZ_JBIVVI010000780.1:0-4406 GCF_044757675.1 Kitasatospora sp. NPDC091257 | reverse complement strand
GGGGGGTGTCAGCCGATGGACCGCGCGGAGCCGCGCCCCGGCCGTGCCGGCGCCGGGTTGCCCGTGACCGCGAGATCCCGGTCCCGCCGCCCCGACCGGGCCTCGGAACGCGGATCCCTCGCGGAACGCGGATGAGGCAGTGACGGACGGTTAGTCTGCTCCTGACCGCGTGCCGGCCATGAGCGCCCACGGGCGCCGAGTCGAGGCCGGTCGTTTTTTCCCACCACCCAGTGATCCCCGGCCCGGGCCGGGATCCCCCACACCCATTCGAGGACTGTTCGAGATGCCCACCGGCCAGGTCAAGTGGTTCAACGAGACGAAGGGCTTCGGCTTCCTGTCGCGCGACGACGGCGGCGACGTCTTCGTCCACACCAAGGCGCTGCCCTCCGGTGTCACGTCGCTGAAGCCGGGCCAGCGGGTCGAGTTCGGCGTGGTCGCCGGGCACCGCGGGGACCAGGCGATGGCGGTGCAGCTGCTGGAGGCGCTGCCCTCGGTGGCCGCCGCCCAGCGCCGGAGCGCCGACGACATGGCACCGATCGTCCAGGACCTGATCACCACGCTGGACGCGGTGCTGCCCGGTCTCCAGCGCGGGCGCTACCCCGCCAAGCCGACCGGCCAGAAGCTGGCCGGCCTGCTGCGCGCGGTGGCCGACCAGTTCGACCTCTGACCGTCGGCCGGCCGCCGGCTAGAACGCGAGCGCACCCGGGTCGAGCGGGGGCACCAGCCCCTCCGCGGCGGCCCGGGTGAGCAGCGCGCGGACGGCGGCGTAGCCCTCCTCGCCGAGGTCCTCGCTGAACTCGGTGACGTACAGCCCGATGTGCTGCTCGGCGACGTCCAGGTCCATCTCCTGGGCGTGCGCCAGCACGTACTCGCGGCTCGCCGCCGGGTCCGCCCAGGCCTGCCGCACGGAGGCGCGGATCGCGTCGGCGATCGCCCGCAGCCGCTCGGCGCCGAGCGAGCGCCGGGCGACGATCGCGCCCAGCGGGATCGGCAGGCCGGTCTCCTGCTCCCAGGCCTCGCCCATGTCGGCCAGGCTGTGCAGGCCGTACTGCTGGTACGTGAAGCGGGCCTCGTGGATCACCAGGCCGGCGTCCACCCGGCCGTCCCGGACGGCGGGCATGATCTCGTGGAACGGCAGGACGACGATCTCGCCGAAGCCGCCGGGCACCGCCTTCGCCGCCCAGAGCCGGAACAGCAGGTAGGCGGTGGAGCGCTCGGAGGGCACCGCGACGGTCTTCCCGGCCAGGTCGGCGGGGGAGGCGACGCCCGGCAGGGTGAGCACCAGCGGGCCGCAGCCGCGGCCCAGCGCGCCGCCGCAGGGCAGCAGGGCGTACTCCTCCAGGACCCAGGGCAGCGCGCCGTAGCTGATCTTCAGCACGTCCAGCTCGCCGCGTTCGGCCCGGCCGTTGGTGACGTCGATGTCGGCGAAGGTCACCTCGGGGGCGTCCGCCCCGGGCACCAGGCCGTGTGCCCAGGCGTGGAAGACGAAGGTGTCGTTCGGGCAGGGCGAGTACGCGATGCTCAGCCGTTCAGCCACGGCCGGCCTCCTCAATCGGTTCGTGCCGCGCGGCCGGGTCCGGTTCGTGGCGCGCGGCCAGGTCGTGCACGGGCAGCGCGGCGAAGGCCCGCTCCAGGGCGGCCAGCGCCTCGCCGATCCGCCAGGCGGCCCGGTCGCGCGGGCCCACCGGATTGGACACCGTGCGCAGTTCGAGGGCCGGTACGCCGTACCGGGCGGCGGCCTCGGCCACCCCGAAGCCCTCCATCGCCTCGGCGACGGCACCGGGGTGGCGGGCGGCCAGTTCGGCGGCCCGCGCGGCGCTGCCGGTGACGGTGGAGACGGTCAGTACCGGGCCGACGGCGAGGCCCGGACCGCCCAGCGCCCGCGCGACCAGCGCGACGGCGGCCGGGGGCGGGGCGTGCCGGACGGTGCCGAAGCCCAGCTCGGTGACGTCGGCGAAGCCCTCGGGGGTCTCGGCGCCGAGGTCCGCGGCCACGATCGCGTCGGCCAGCACCGTGGAGCCGACCGGGGCGAGCGGGGCGAAGCCGCCGGCGATCCCGGCCGAGACGGCCAGCGCGTACGGGTGGGCCGCCAGCGCGGCGCAGGCGCCGGCGGCGGCGGCGGCCGGGCCGACCCCGGCGGCCAGCACGTCCACGGGCACCTCCTGGGCCCGGTGCAGCGTGCCGCCGGGCAGCGGCAGCGCGGCGGTCGCACCGGGCAGGCCGCGCAGCACGGCCTCGGCCTCGGCGGCCACCGCGACGACGACGAGCAGCCGGGCCCGTGCGGGGCCCGACTGCTCGGTGCGGCCGTCGGTGACGGCGGGCGCGGTCATCGCAGGCCCGGTCAGCCGTTGTCGGAGCTGTTGCCCTCGGTCTTCAGCTGGAAGTACCAGACGGCGATCGGGGCTTCCTGGTTCGGGTCGCCCTCGACCACGGTCACCACGGTCTTGCCGCTGGAGTTGAGCACCTTGTTCGCCGACTGGGCGCCCGACCAGGTCGGGCCCTTGGCGGCCGAGAACAGGGTGTAGCGACCGCCCTGGTTGGACGAGCCGCCGTTGGTGAAGGCCCACCAGCCCGTGTCGGCCACGTTGGGGGAGACCCCGACGCCGACCCGGTCGCTCCCCACGACGTCCGAGGTGGGCAGCGTGCCGTCGTGCAGGGCCTTGGTCGCGTCCTCCTGGCACTTCTGCTGCTGGTCGTCGGTGAGCGGGCTGCCGGCGTTCCAGCACAGCGGGTCCGCGACGATCGAGGAGTTGCCGACCGTGAGGGTGGCACGGTGCGAGATGTGCTCGGTCTGGCCGGCGGCAATGGCGACGGAGGTGCCCACCGTGGCGGCGCCGACCACGACGACGGCGCCGAGGGCGGCGATGGCACGGGAATTGAGGCTCATGCGTCAGAATCTACCGGGCCCGGCCGATCACGCGACGCGGGGGTCGGCACCGCGTGTTGCCGCGCCGGCGCGGTCAGGCGACCCGGGGCGTCGCCGGGTGCCGCCGCGGCCCCACCCGCAGGAGTGAGCGCAGCGTCCACAGCAGCGCCAGGCCGACCACCCCGGCGGCGATCGACAGGCCCAGCTTCCCGTTCAGCGGCAGCAGGATGCCGACCGCGCCGCCCGCCACCCAGGACAGCTGCATCAGGGTCTCCGAACGGGCGAACGCCGAGGTCCGCACCGCCTCCGGGACGTCCCGCTGGATCAGCGCGTCCAGGGCCAGCTTGCCCAGCGAGGCCGCCATCCCGGCCACCGCGGCGACCACGACCACCGTCACCACGCCGTACCAGAGCGCGGCCGCGGCCGTCGCGCAGGTCGCCAGCAGCAGCATCGCGCTGATGGTCTTCTCCGGGCCCCGGGTGCGCAGCCAGGAGCCGAGCACCGAGCCCAGCGCGTTGCCCGTCCCGGCGGCCAGCGCCACCAGGCCCAGCGCCACCGTCGGCCGCAGCCCGCCGATCGGCTCCTCCCGCAGCAGGAAGGCCAGGAACATCACCAGGAAGCCGACCAGCCACTTCATCGCCGACATCGCCCGCAGCGCCAGGATCACCGAGGGGCCGACCGTGCGCAGCGAGGCCTTGACCGGCGGCGGCCTGTGGTGGATCAGGTGCGAGCCCTCGCCGTGCACCTCGGCGTGCAGGACGGCGCGCTGCTCGCCCTTGGCGGAGTCCACCGCGGGCGGCAGGTGGAAGGCCATCAGGGTGCCGACCACGAACACCAGGAAGGCGCCGCGCAGCGGCCAGCCGGGCCCGACCAGGTGCAGCAGCCCGCCCACCCCGGCCGCCACGCCGGTGGCCAGCAGTCCGGCCAGGGTGACCCGGGAGTTCGCCTTCACCAGGGACAGCCGGCTCGGCAGCAGTCGCGGCACCACCACGCTGCGCACCACGCCGTACGCCTTGGACGCGACCAGCACGCCGAGCGCCTCCGGGTAGAGCGCGATGCCGCCGCCGACGATCACCCCGGCCATCGTCCAGGCCAGCACCGCCCGGGCCAGCATCGCCATCGCCATGGCCGCCCGCCGGCCGTGCGGCAGCCGGTCCAACAGCGGGCCGATCACCGGGGCCAGCAGGGCGAACGGGGCCATCGTGATCAGCAGGTAGAGCGCGACCCGGCCGCGGGCCTCGCCGGTGGGCACCGAGAAGAAGATGGTGGACGCCAGCGCGACGGTGATCAGCATGTCGCCGAAGGAGTTGAGCGCGTGCAGCTCGATCAGCTTCGCGAGGCCGGACTCGCCCGCGCCCTCGGCGGCGGTGGCCCGGCGGATCCGGCGGCCGGTGCCGTGCACCACCTTGCCGGTGCGGGAGCCGGCGGCGGAGGCGGTGCGGATCAGGAAGTGCCGGCGGGGCTCGGGGGCCTCGTCCTCGTCCCCGTCCGGCTCCCGCGGGGCCCGGTCGGGGCCGTCCGGGGCTTCGGCCGCGGAGGG
>NZ_JBIVVI010000779.1:0-4411 GCF_044757675.1 Kitasatospora sp. NPDC091257 | reverse complement strand
CCTCCTCCCGCGGGTGTGGGTTTTTCCTGGGGGGGCCCCCCCCCCCCCGGGCGCCCCCCCCCCCCCCCCCGGCCGGGGGGGGGGGGGGGGCGGCGCCCCCCCCCCCCCGGGCCGGAGCGCGACGCCGCGCGACGGGGCTGGGGAATCGTTCCTTCCTCCTTGGCGAACCCTTGGCAATCCGGCATGGTGGTAGGCGAGTCGACCGAGCCGTCGGCTCGCGGGCGACCCTCGGGGGGAGAGGCCGTGGCTGATCCGCCGGAGCAGGATCCTGACCACGAGATCCGGAAGTGGTCGGTGCGGATCGGCCTGGCGGCATCAGCCGTCACGATCCTCACCTGGCTGGGGATCGCGGACTGGAACGATCTCAAGGCCAAGATCACCGGCACCCCGGCTTCGTCGGCGGCGCCGGCGCGACCGCCGACCTACCCTGCGCCGGTGGTCACTCGCACCGCGGTGCGCGGACCGGCGGAGGACCCGGCCTGCCAGGAGGCCGAACAGGCCATCAGCGCGTACACCTCCTCCACCGCTGCGTCAGGTGCTTCCGCGGTAGCGCGCCTGCGGGCCTACGCGGAGGGTCTCGACGTCGCCGCCTCGCATGCGGTCGACCCTCGTGTTCGCGCTGCCATCAGGGCCATGGCCGCGGACGAGCGACTCGCCGCGGCCGACCTCGACGTGGCGGACTTCGCGGCGTTCCGCAGCGACAGCGCCAGGGCCCTGTCGGACATGTCGGCCGTGTACGACGCCTGCAGTGCGTCCGCCTCGTGACCGACCGTAGGTCGCACCGGGCCGGGGGCGGCTGAAGCCCCCGCGCCGGTTGCGCGTCGCCGTGCTTGTCGTGGTCGGCAACGACCGCCGCCGGGCGGAGTCGCCGCCGGGGTCGGTCAGGACGGGCTGCCGTAGCCGCTGGCCCACAGGCGGCCGTGGACGGCGAGGTCCAGCAGCATGCGGCCGGCCTCCTCGGCCGGCATGGGTGCGGGGTCCTGTTCGAGCCACCAGTGCAGCACCGCCAGCTGCTCGCCGACCCAGGCGCGAGCCAGTAGATCGGCGGGCAGTCTCGGCGTGACGCCGCTGTGCCGCGTACGGGTGCTGAAGACCTCCCCGACCCGCCGTGCGGACTCGTCGTGGAAGGCGCGCAGGGCCTTGCCGTCGCCCTCGCCGCGCAGGATCACCAGGTACAGGCCGCGTTCCTGCCGGGCGTGACGGAAGAGTTCGGTCAGCGGCTTTCCGGTGAAGCCGGTCTGTGTCTCCTCGGCGAGCGGGTGCAGCCGTTCGTCCAGTTCCTGGAGCAGGTCCGCGGTGATGCGGGTGAGCAGGTCGTCCTTGTCGCGGTAGTGGCTGTAGAAGGTGGCCCGCGCGACGTCGGCCCGCTCGGTGATGTCCTCGACGGTCAGCCCCGCGTACCCGCGCTCCAGGGCCAGTTCGACCAGTGCGTCACGCAGCGCGCGCCTGGTCCGCCGGGTGCGCCTGTCCTCGGCCACTTCGCCTCCGTCGTCTCGCCGGGTCTGTTCGGTGATGAGTCTAGCGAACCTTGACAGCTGCTCCGTTACTGGACACGCTGTCTGGAAATGGTCGCGGAGTCCATGAGTGGCTCCTGGATTCGGATGGTGTGTCGTGAACCTCGGCGTGTACCTGACCCGCAGCGCCCGCTACTGGCCCGACGAGCCCGCCCTCGTCTGCTCCGACCGGCGCTGGACCTTCCGGCAGTTGGAGGAGGAGGCGAACCGGCTCGCCCGCGCACTGCTCGCACGCGGCCTCGGACCCGGCGACGCGGTCGCGAGCCTCGCCTGGAACCGCGGGGAGCTGATCGTCGTGGAGTTCGCCCTGTACAAGGCGGGGCTGGTGCGCGCGCCGATCAACGCGCGCCTGGGCCGCGCCGAGATCACGCACCTGCTCGGCTACGCGCCGGTCAAGGTGCTGCTCTTCGACGCCGCGCACCGCGAGGACGCGCTCGCCGCTGTGGACGCCTCCGGCACCGATTGCCTGCCGGTCGAGTTCGAGTCCGGCTTCGCCGCGCTGCTCGCCGAGAGCGAGGCAGCGGACGAGGCGGTAGGTGAGGTGGCGGGCGACGCGGCAGGCGCGGCCGGCCCGGTGTGCGTGGAGGTCGGCGAGGACGATCCGTGCGTGCTCAACTTCACCTCGGGTTCGACCGGTGCGCTCAAGGCGGCCGTGCAGACCTTCGGCAACCGCCTCGCCAACCTGCGCAAGCAGCTGACGACCGAGCCGCGCCCGCGCCCCGGCTCGCGCTACCTGGCCTGCGGGCCTATCACCCACGCCACCGGAATGCCGCTGCTGGCCTGCGTCTTCGCCGGAACCACCGTCCACGTACTGCCCGCCTGGGACCCGGCGGCGTTCCTGGCCACCGTCCAGCGCGAGCGGATCGACGCCACCTTCCTCGTGCCCGCCATGCTCACCATGCTGCTGGCCCACCCGGGGCTCGCCGACCACGACCTGTCCAGCCTGACCGACCTGCGCGTGGGCGGCGCCCCGATCTCGCCGCAGCGGCTGCGCGAGGCGGTCGCCGCGTTCGGCCCCGTCGTCGGCCAGGGATACGGCCTGGCCGAGACCACCTCCGTGGTCGCCGGCCTCACCCCGGCCGAGATCGCCCGCGCCGTGACCGACGACCCGGAACTGCTCCAGTCCTGCGGGCGGCCCGGCTACGACACCGAGGTCCGGGTCGTCGACGAGCGGGGACGCGAGGTCGCCCCGCGCGAGATCGGCGAGATCGTCGTGCGCGGCCAGGACTGCGTGCGCGAGTACTGGCGCGAACCGGCGCTCAGCGCCGAGACCTTCGTGGACGGCTGGGTGCACACCGGAGACCTGGCCTGGATGCGCGAGGACGGCTACCTGTTCATCGTGGACCGCAAGAAGGACATGATCATCTCCGGCGGCTTCAACATCTACTCGACCGAGGTCGAAGCAGCCCTCGACGAACACCCGGCCGTCCACGAGTCCTGCGTCGTCGGCGTGCCGGACGACCGCTGGGGCGAGGCGGTGCACGCCGTCGTCGTCCTGCGCACCGGCGCCCGGCCGGACGCCGAGGAACTGATCGCCTTCTGCGCCGAGCGCCTGGACCGCTTCAAGAAGCCCCGCTCGGTCGACTTCGTCACCCGGCTCCCGCACAACCGCAACGGCAAGCTCGACCGCAAGGCCGTCCGTGACACGTACTGGGCCGGCGCCGCGCGCCGGGTCAACTGAAAGGCCCCCGATGCTCTTCTCGCTGCGCCCCGACCACTCCCACGACCCGCTCCTGGACGAGCTCGTGCGCAAGCTGCGCACCTACCTGGACGGCGAACTCGCCGACTACGAGCACGAGCACGCCGTCACCCCGGAGACCCCGATCAGCCGCGCACTGCTGGAGCCGGTGTGGCGCCGCAGCCGCGAACTCGGCTTCTACGGCATCCACCTGCCGGCCGAACTCGGCGGCCGCGGCCTGACGTACACCCAGCTCGCCGCCCTGAAGGAGGAGACCGCGGCCAGCGGCCGGGTCCTGGCACACAGCGTGCTGGGCGAGATGGGCGGTCCGCTGCGGGTCGGCGACATCCTCGCCGCCGCCACCGCGCACCAGCTGGACCGCTACTTCCTGCCCGTGGTGCGCGGCGAGCGCGCCTGCTGCTTCTCCCTGACCGAGACCGACGCCGGCTCGGACGTGCGGGCCATGCGCACCACCGCCGTCCGCGAGGCCGACGGCGGCTACCGGCTGACCGGCCACAAGGTCTTCTCCAGCGCCGGACCGGTCGCCGACTTCGCCATCGTCATCGCCCGCATGGACGGCACCGAGAAGACCTACTCCGCCTTCCTCGTCGACCTCGACAGCCCGGGCTGCCAGGTCCTCGACGGAGCCACGCCGATGTCCGGCGAGCACATCGAGAGCGACATCGTGCTCACCGACTGCCGCGTCCCGGCCGCGAACCTGCTCGGTGGCGAGGGCGACGGGCTGCTGCTCGGGCTCGGCCGGGTCAACGTCAACCGACTGCTGCACTGCCCCAGCGTGCTCGGCCTGGCCCGCCGCGCCCTCGAACTGACCCTGGACCGGGCCCGCACGCGCACCGTCGGCGGGGCACCGCTCGCCGAACTGCAGTCGATCCGGCACAAGGTCGCCGACATGGCCACCTCCTACTACGCCGCCCGCGCCATGACCTACGCCGCGCTGGCAGCCCTGGACACCGGCACCGTGCCGCGGCTGGAGGCCTTCATGTGCAAGCTGAACGTCGCCGAAACCGCGTTCCGCATCCTCGACGAAGCCGTACAGATCCACGGCAAGGAAGGCCTGACCCAGGGCCACGAGGTCGAGTTCCTGTTCCGCAAGGTGCGCATGTTCCGCGTCCTGACCGGCACCTCGGAGATCCAGAAGAACGGCATCGCCAGGCTCCTGCTGCCCAAGACCGGGTGAGCGGAGGGGAGCCGGACCACC
>NZ_JBIVVI010000778.1:0-4412 GCF_044757675.1 Kitasatospora sp. NPDC091257 | reverse complement strand
CCCCCAGGACTGACGCCTCCCCATGTTCCGCACCGCACTGCGCAATGTGCTCGCCCACAAGGGCCGGCTGCTGATGACGGTACTGGCCGTCATGCTCGGCACCGCCTTCGTGGCCGGCACGCTGGTCTTCTCCGACACCTTCGGCAACGCGCTGAGGACCCAGAACTCCAAGAGCTACACCGACGTCGCCGTCACGGTCAGCGACCGCGAGGCCCGCAACCTCAGCGACGACCACAGCGGCCGGGTCGCCGGACCGACCCTCACCGAGGAGACCCGCACCAAGGTCGCCGCGGTGCCCGGCGCCGCCGAGGTCCGCGGCGTGGTCGGCGGCTTCGCCGGCATCGCCGACACGAAGGGCGCGCTGATCGGCAACGGCTTCTCCACCACCGGCACCAACTACGTGCCGGGCGCCGACGGCACCGACCCGCGCTACCCGCTGGTCGAGGGCCGCGGCCCGAAGGACGCCACCGAGATCGCGCTCGACCGCAAGACCGCCGACAAGGGCGGCTACAAGGTCGGCGACACCGTCCGGGTCGCGGTCAACGGCCCGGTGATGAAGCTCAAGCTCACCGGCACCCTGACCACCAACGACCCGCGCGTGGTGGCCGGCGGCTCGCTGGCCGCCTTCGACACCGCCACCGCCCAGCGGCTCTACCTGACCCCGGGCCGCTACGCCGAGCTGGACGTCAAGGCCAAGCCGGGCACCGACGACGACGCGCTGCTCACCGCCGTCAAGCAGGCCGTCCCGCAGGGCGACTTCATCGAGGCCAGGACCGGGCGTGACCTCGCCGCCGAGCAGGACGAGATGATCAGGAAGGGCACCACCGTCCTGACCACCTTCCTCATGGGCTTCGCGGGCATCGCGCTGTTCGTCGGGATCTTCATCATCGCCAACACCTTCACCATGCTGGTCGCCCAGCGCACCAAGGAACTGGCCCTGCTGCGCGCCGTCGGCGCCACCCGCCGCCAGATCACCCGCTCGGTGCTGGTCGAGGCCGTGCTGGTCGGTCTGACCGCCTCGGTGACCGGTCTGCTGGCGGGCATCGGCATCGCCGCCGGACTCAAGTCGCTGCTCAACGGCCCGATGGACGCCAACCTTCCGGACGGCCCGCTGATCGTCGCCCCCGGCACGGTGCTCGCCGCGCTCGCGGTCGGCGTGCTGGTGACGGTGCTGGCCGCCTGGCTGCCCGCCCGCCGGGCGTCCCGGATCGCCCCGGTGGCGGCGATGAGCTCGGCCGAGCAGCCCGCCACCCAGAAGGGCCTGCGGGTCCGCAACGCCATCGGCCTGCTGTTCTCGCTGGCCGGCCTCGTCTCGCTGGCGGCCGGTGTGGCCGGCAAGGAGGTCAAGCTGGTCGGCCTCGGCGCCGGTGCGCTGCTGATCGGCGTGTTCGTGCTGACCCCGCTGCTGTCCCGGCCGCTGATCGCGCTGTTCGCCCCGCTGCTGCGCGCCGTGTACGGCGCACCGGGCAAGCTGGCCCAGGAGAACGCGATCCGCAACCCGCGCCGCACCGCCGCCACGGCCTCGGCGCTGACCATCGGCGTCACCCTGATCACCTCGCTGACCGTGATCGGCGCCTCGGTGAACCAGGCGGTGGACAAGGCCGCCGAGACCGACCTCAAGGCCGACTACACGGTCGCGATGCAGAACTTCTCGAAGCTCTCCCCCGAGGTCGCCGCCCAGATCGCCAAGGCGCCCGGCGTCAGCGTGATCAGCACCGAGCGCGGCGTGACCGTCACGACCGGGCAGAACGGGGAGGACAGTGAGTGGATGACCGCGGTGGACGCCGCGACCATCGACCAGCTGGCCACCGTCAAGGTCAAGGAGGGCTCCGCGGACGCCCTCAAGCAGGGCAAGCTGCTGGTCAGTTCGGGCCGGGCCGAGCATGCCGGCTACAAGGTCGGCGACGCCCTCGCCGTCACCTACCCGGACGGCGCCAAGGGCTCGCTGACCGTCGGCGGCATCCTGGAGGCCAACACCGCGCTGGCGTCGGTCGTCGTCCCGGAGGCCGTGGTCGGCCCGCACCTGGCGCCCGGCACCGGCCTGGAGAAGGTCCTGGTCAAGGGCACGAACGGCGCGACCGAGGAGCTGAAGCAGGCGCTGCGCGACGCGACCGGCGGCAACCCGCTGATCGCGGTCAAGGGCGCGAAGGAGATCAAGGCGGAGAACCGCCAGATGATCACCGGAATCCTGAACATGATGTACGGCCTGCTCGGCATGTCCGTGGTCATCGCGGTGCTCGGCGTGGTCAACACCATGGCGATGTCGGTGTTCGAGCGCCGCCGGGAGATCGGCATGCTGCGGGCGATCGGCCTGGACCGGCTCGGCATCCGCCGGATGGTCCGGCTGGAGTCGCTGCTGATCGCGCTGTTCGGCGGGCTGGTGGGTGTCGGCCTCGGCATCCTGGTCGCCTGGGCGGGCGTGCGCACGCTGGCGGACAGCCTCAAGGACATCACCACCGTCGTCCCGCCGGTGCAGACCGTCGGCTTCCTGCTCGCGGCCGCCGTGATCGGTCTGCTGGCCGCGCTCTGGCCGGCCCACCGGGCGGCCAAGCTGGACATCCTGGACTCGATCAAGAGCCAGTAGCGGTCCGGAGGTGCGGAAGCCCGGAGCCCCCGGGGCGGTTCTCGTCGAACCGCCCCGGGGGCTCCGGTGCGTCGTCGGGCGACTGTCGTCGGCCGAGCGGCATCAGGTGGACGGCACCGGTCAGAACAGGACCTTCTCGTTGTTCGGCTGCAGCGTGCCGGTGGTCACCCCGGCGGCCGAGACCAGCAGCTGGCCGGCCGGCTTGCCGTCGGTGCCGAGCACCTCGGCGGTGACCGGCGTGGTCTCGTCCGGCGCGGTGATCTGGAGGCCGGTGAGCACGTGGCAGGTCGCGTCCGACTTGTCGCAGGCGCTCCACTTGAGGCCCGCGTAGCCGGACTTGTTGGGCTTCAGGGTGACCAGCACCGCCGGCCCGGGGTGGGCCTCGCGGTTGGCCGACAGCGCGTCCGCGCTGTTGTCGGCCTTCAGGCCGCCGAAGCCCGGGTACCCGTACAGGGTGCAGTTGTGGTCGCTCTTGTTCTTGATCGTCAGCATGGCCGAGCCCGCGCCCTTGAGCTGCACGGTGGCGGTGATCTCGTCGCTCTTGCACCGCGAACCGGCCGCCTGGCCGGCCATCGGGTCGCCGGGGACGGTGGCCCCGGCGGCGCTCGCCTTCGGGTCGCCCGGCTTGTCGTCGGTGTACTTCACGTCGTCGCACGCGGTCAGCAGGACGGTCGCCGCGAGGGCGGCGACACCGGCGGCGACTAACCTGGCAGGCCTGCGAACGGTCATGGTCCCCCCAAGGGTGAGTAATGGCATGGGTCTGTCACCCTAAGTACGAAGGCCGTGGCAGAACGGTTCCATTGAGGCTGCAGTTTGTCAGAGCTGACCGTTTTCTTCCTTTTCCTGACCGGTTTCGGCCGCTACTGGCGCGAACTGGCGCCGCCCGCACGACACCGCCCCGCCCGGCGGGTGCCGGACGGGGCGGTACGGGTGGAGGAGGACCGGATCAGGCGGCCGGCTTCGCGGCCACCGGCCGGGCGGGCTTCCCGCTCTTCCCGCCGCCGAGGACGTTGAAGAACACGGCCAGGGTCGGGACCAGGTAGAGCCCCCAGATCACCAGCTGGAGCACCGTCGGGTCCGGCTGGAAGTTGAAGACGCCCTTCAGCAGGGTGCCGTACCAGCTGTCCTTGGGGATGGTGCTGGAGATGTCGAAGGCCGTGCTCTGCAGACCGGGCAGCCAGCCGGCCTCCTGGAGGTCGTGCACGCCGTAGGCGAGGACGCCGGCCGCGACCACGACCAGCATCGCGCCGGTCCAGGTGAAGAACTTGGCCAGGTTGATCTTCAGCGCGCCCCGGTAGAACAGCCAGCCGAGCAGCACCGAGGTGAGCAGGCCGAGCGCGGCGCCGATCAGCGGGTTCCAGCCGTCGCCGGTGGCCTGGACCGCGGTCCAGATGAACAGCGAGGTCTCCAGGCCCTCGCGGCCGACGGCCAGGAAGGCGGTGACCACCAGGGCCGTGGTGCCCATCGCGATCGCCGCGTCCAGCTTGCCGTGCAGCTCGGTCTTCAGGTGCCGGGCGGTGCGCCGCATCCAGAACACCATCCAGGTCACCAGGCCGACCGAGATGATCGACAGCGAGCCGCCGAGCGCCTCCTGGGCCTCGAAGGTGAGCTGCGAGGAGCCGAACTGCAGCAGCGCGCCGAAGGCCATGGAGAGCGCCACGGCCGAGCCGACGCCGATCCACACCGGCGGCAGCCGGTCCTTGCGGCCGGTCTTGACCAGGTAGGCGATCAGGATGCAGACGACCAGGCTGGCTTCGAGGCCTTCGCGCAGGCCGATCAGGTAGTTGCCGAACACGCGGGCTCCTGGGGGGTGTAGAGGTGGTACCGG
>NZ_JBIVVI010000777.1:0-4413 GCF_044757675.1 Kitasatospora sp. NPDC091257 | reverse complement strand
TGGTTCACCTGGGGCTGCCACAGCACCAGGGCGAGCACCGCTCCGAGTACCGCGGCGGGCAGGACCGTCACCGCGCTCTCGCCGAGCAGCCGCAGCAGCACCCCGCCGCGCGAGCAGCCACGGGCCCGGAGCAGCCGCAGTTCGGCGGCGCGCCGGTCGGTGCCGAGCGCGGCGGCCAGGCAGAGCACCACGGCGGCGACGCCCGCGACGCCGGCCGGGCCGACCGCGCCCAGCGCCATCGCGGCCCGGTAGCGCTCGGCCGCCCAGGTGAGGACCACGGGCAGCGTCGAGACGACCCGCAGGTCGGCGCGCCCGGTCGCGGTGACCAGGGCGTCGGCCTCCGGCCCGGCCAGGAGGGGCGCGACGGCGGCGCGGGTCCGTTCCAGACGGTCGGCGCGCAGCGGGGCGGGGTCGACGGAAACCCGCCAGAAGTTCTGGACGGACGGGCTCCAGGCGGTCAGCGCGCCCACGCTGCCGTCGTCGACGAAGCCGGTGACCTCCTGCCAGTTGCCGTGCTCCGGGTCGAGCCCCAGGCAGGGGCGGTTCGGGCAGCCGATGCCGACCCAGAACGGGTCCGACGGGTCGTTCTGCCGGTAGATGCCGGTCACCACGGTGGTCCGTCGGCGGTCGGGGCCGCTGCTGCCGTTGTCGAGGACGTCTCCGACCCTGATGCCGATCGCCTCGGCGGCCGCCCGGCTCACCACCGTCGGCACCGGGGCGCCGGCCGCGGCGGGGCCGGGCCAGCTGCCCTCGGTCAGGGTGACCCGGTCGGCGAGGCCCTGCAGCCGGATCAGCAGGATCCTGGGCGGGATGTCCTGGCTCACCCGGTGGTAGCCCGGGTTGTACACGGGGTTGGTCTCGGTCCTGGTGCCGTGCGCCAGGCGTTCCGGTGCCAGCGCCACCGTCGCGCCGACGCGCGCGACGATGTCCCGGTCGACGGCGTCGAGGGCGGCGGCGGTGTCCGTCGGGCGGGCCTTGGAGGCGAAGTGCAGGCTGGTCGCGTGGATGCCCTTCTGGCGCACGAAGTCCCGCAGCGCCGCGTCAGCGTTCCGGTCCGTGACGCGGGGGACGGCCACGGTCAGCAGGACGGTGACGAAGGCGAGGGCGGCCGTCAGCAGGGCCGCCGAGGGGCTGGCGCGCAGCCGGGTGCGGACCCAGCGGGCCGGACGGAGGGCGGTCCCGGCGGGGTCGGCCCTGGTGGTCACGGTTCCTCCACGAGGCGCAGCGGGACGGCGGCCGCCGATCGGCCGGGGTGGACACGGCGCACGGCGGCGCACGGGTCACCGGTGCACGGGGCTCCGGCGACCGGACAGCGGACAGCGGACAGCGGACAGCGGACAGCGGACAGCGGACAGCGGACGATGCTGTCAGATCCGATCGCCGATCGGAAGGGAACAGCACGAATCAATTCCCGCTCGGTCGGTGACGATTGGGCTGGTGGCAGCCGCCTGCCCGGCTCTCCGCGGGGGAGTTGAACCGGTGGAGCCGTCACGGCCGTGGTGGATGGTGACCCGAGGTTCTCCGGACGGTCATTGAGGGCGTAAACCGCTCACATCAGTGGTGCTTCGAACGCCGATGCGGGTACACAAGGTGACGGTCGCTCAGGTGTGTGGCGGCGCCCGTCCGACGCCGCCCCACCCCGTCCCCCCGCGACCGGAGGAACAACGGGCCGAGGAGCCCGTGGAAAGGCAAGGAGGCGTCCGTGACGCACGACTCGCGCACGCAGAACTCCCCCGGTGTCCGGCGGAGCATCCAGGACGTTCGAACCATCGCGATCCTTCGCCTCGGCGTCGGCCTGATCGGCGTCCTGCTGCCGCCGGCCCTGCCGTTCGGCAACTGGCTGGCCGCCGAGGTGACGGGGCGCGGCACCGACGACTTCTGGCCGGGCTCGATGAGCGCCGCCTACTACACCGACACCCGGAACCTCCTCGTCGGCGGACTGTGCGCCCTCGGGGTGTTCCTGATCTGCTACCGCTTCGACCGCCGGGACGACCGCTGGAGCACGGCCGCCGGGTTCTTCGCGGTCGGGGTCGCGCTGTGCCCGACGGCCCCGGCGGGCGCCTCCGGCGTCCAGCGCACCGTCGGCGTGTTCCACCTGGTCTTCGCCGGCCTGCTGTTCGTCATGCTGGCGATGTTCTGCCTCCACTCCTTCCGCAATCCCCGCTCCACCCAGCCGGCCCGGGTGAGCACGGCCTACCTGGTGGCCGGGGTGGTGATCCTGGTCGCCCTGGCGCTCTCCGTCCTGGCCGGGGTGACGGGCCTCGGCTCGGGCTGGTCGGTGCGGCCGCTGTACCTGTGCGAGTGGCTGGCGACGTGGGCCTTCGGCATCGCGTGGATCGGCGCCGCGCTCGAACTGGCGGCGCACGGCCGGGGCGACGCCGGGTCCGCCGCCGTCCCCCGTCAGCCGGGCGCCGCCGCGCTCGACCCGAGGCACCCGGAGGCGCGGGCCTGAGGCACCTGGAGGCACGGGCCCGAAGCACCCGGAGGCGCGGGCCTGAGGGCCCGTCATTCCGCCGTACCGGTCGACCGTTACCATGCGCACCATGGGCCGCCACCTCGGCGGTCGCTGACGGACGCCCAGCAACGGGAGAACGAGCATGGCGAACGAGATCCGGGCGGAGCACGGTCCGCACGAGGATTACCCATCGGTGGACCTGCGGATGGACGTTCCGCACTCCGCCCGGGTCTACGACTACCTCATCGGCGGCAAGACCAACTTCGAGGCGGACCGGGTCGCGGCGCACGCCTCGGTGCAGGCCTGGCCGTCGCTGCCGATCTCGATGCGCACCACCCGCGACTTCATGCAGCGCTCGGTGCGCCGACTCGCCGAGCAGTACGGCGTGCGGCAGTTCCTCGACATCGGCACCGGCATCCCGACCTCGCCGAACCTGCACGAGGTCGCCCAGGCGATCACCCCCGAGGCCCGGGTCGGGTACGTGGACAACGACCCGATCGTGCTGACCCACGCGCGGGCCCTGATGGACAGCACGCCCGAGGGCCGCACCTGTTACGTGGACGCCGACTTCCGCGACCCGGAGTCGATCATCAACAACCCCCGGCTGCGCGAGGTGCTCGACTTCTCGCAGCCGGTGGCGCTGTCGCTGATCGCGATCGTCCACTTCGTGCTGGACGAGGACGACCCGCAGGGCATCGTGCGCCGCTTCATGGACGCCCTGGCCCCCGGCAGCTTCCTCGCCCTGACGGTCTTCACGGGTGACACCGACCCGGTGGGCGTGGGTGGCGTCGGCCGCGAGTACAACGCGCGCGGCATCCCGCTCCAGATCCGCGACAAGGCCGAGGCCGAGGCGTTCTTCGAGGGCTACGAGCTGCTCGACCCGGGCGTCACGCTGGTGCACAACTGGCGGCCGGACGCCGACGCCCCGCCCGTCCGCGACCGGGACATCGCGATGTACGCGGGCGTGGCGGTCAAGCGCTGAGTTCCGGCTCCTCGTGATCGAGTGCCGAATCGTTTCTGCGATGGGCCCGGCCGACCGGCCGGGCCCGTTCAAGCAGGCCCGTGAAAAGCACGCCCGTTCCAGCAGGCCCGTTCAAGCGGACACGGAGACCAGGCCCGCCTCGTAGGCCAGGATGACCAGCTGCACCCGGTCCCGGGCGTCGAGCTTGGCCAGCAGCCGTGTCATGTAGGTCTTGACGGTCGCGATGCTGAGCACCAGTTCGGCGGCGATCTCGGTGTTGGACAGACCCCGGCCGACCAGGGTGAGGATCTCCCGCTCGCGCCCGGTGATCGCCGCCAGCCGCCGCTCGGCCGCCACCGCGGCGGCTGCGGCAGGGGCGTGCCCACCGCCCCCGGGCCACTGCGGGCGGCCGGCGATGAACGCCCCGATCAGCCGCCGGGTGACGCCCGGCGCGATCAGCGCGTCCCCGGCGGCGACCACCCGCACCGCGCCGAGGATGTCGTCCAGCGCCATGTCCTTGACCAGGAAGCCGGACGCCCCCGCGTGCAGCGCCGCGTACACGTGCTCGTCCTCGTCGAAGGTGGTGAGCACCACCACCCGGGTCGGCCCGCCGTCGGCGGTCACCAGCCGGGTGGCCTCGATGCCGTCCATGCCGGGCATCCGGATGTCCATCACCACGACGTCCGGCCGTAGTTCGGCGGCCAGCCGGACGGCCTCCGCCCCGGTGCCCGCCTCGCCCACCACCTCGACGTCGTCCGTCTCCGCGATCACCATCTCCAGCGCGGCACGCACCAACGGCTGGTCGTCCGCCAGCACCACCCGGATCACGCGCCCGCCCCCTCGACCGGGACCGGCCCGGAGACCGGCACCGGCAGCCGGGCGGCCACCCGGAAGCCGCCGCCGGGCAGCGGCCCGGCCTCGAACTCCCCGCGCAGCAGGACGGCCCGCTCCCGCAGCCCGGCCAGCCCGAACCCGGCCCCGGGTGTCCGGCCCCGGC
>NZ_JBIVVI010000776.1:0-4413 GCF_044757675.1 Kitasatospora sp. NPDC091257 | reverse complement strand
CCCCACCGGGACGTCGACCCCGACCAGGCCCCCGGGCCTGCCCAAGCACATCCTCACCGGCTACTGGCAGAACTTCGACAACGGCGCCACCGTCCAGCGGATCAGCGACGTCCCGGCCGCCTACGACATCATCGCGGTCTCCTTCGCGGACGCCACCGCCACCCGCGGCGGCCTGAGCTTCACCCTCGACCCCGCCCTCTCCTCCCGCCTCGGCGGCTACACCGACGCCCAGTTCAAGGCCGACATCGCGGCCAAGCGGGCGGCCGGAAAACGGGTGGTGCTCTCCATCGGCGGACAGAACGGCACCGTCTGGGTGGGCGATTCCGCCTCGGCCGCGAACTTCACCGACTCCGCCTGGGCGCTGATGCAGGGTTACGGCTTCGACGGGATCGACATCGACCTGGAGAACGGCATCAGCTCCACCTCCATGGGCCAGGCGCTGCACGCCCTGGCGGCGAAGGCCGGGAGCGGATTCGTCCTCACCATGGCGCCGCAGACGATCGACATGCAGTCGACCGGCATGGAGTACTTCAAACTGGCGCTGAACGTGAAGGACATCCTCACCATCGTCAACATGCAGTACTACAACTCCGGCGCGATGAACGGCTGCGACGGGAACGTCCACTCGCAGGGCACCGAGAACTTCCTCACCGCGCTGGCCTGCATCCAGCTCAAGGGCGGGCTGCGCCCCGACCAGGTGGGGCTCGGGGTGCCGGCCTCCACCAGCGCCGCCGGCGGCGGGTACCTCGCCGCCGGCACGGTCAACAACGCGCTGGACTGCCTGGCCTCCGGAACCAACTGCGGCAGCTACAAGCCGGACACCAAGTGGCCGGGCATCGGCGGCGCGATGACCTGGTCGACCAACTGGGACGCCAAGGCGGGCAACCCGGTCGCGAGCACCATCGGTTCGCATCTGCACGCCATGCCGTAGCCGGACCGGCCGGCCGGCCGGCGGCCCGGGTTCAGACCCCGGCCCGGGCCTCCGGCACGTGCGCGGCGCCGCCGTGCCGACGGCGCAACTCGGCCGTGATCTCGGCCAGTTCGCCGTCGGGCAGCAGCGGCAGCATCATCGCGACGCCCTGCAGCAGGCCGCCGAGCAGGAAGGTGGTGTCCGGCGTCGCCGCCACCAGGCCGCGGACCTCGGCCACCTCGCCGGCCGCCACCGCCTCGATCAGCCGGGCGGCGCTCGCGGTCTCCTCGTCCACGTCGACCGCGCCGGTGTCCTCCGGGGCGCGCCGGGCCATCGCCCGCAGCACCCTGTCGCCGACCTCGGGGGCGTACGCCTTGCGGACGGCCTCGGCGGCGATCCAGGTGAGCAGGGTGGTCACCTCGCGCTCGGCGTGCTCGGCGAACAGCAGGTCCAGCTCGTGGTCGAACGCGATCTGGTTGCCGTGCCGGAACGCGAGCAGCAGGGTCGCCGCCCTGGCCTTGGCCTCCTCGACCGCCTCCACAGGCAGTTCGTCGGCCAACTCCTCGGTCACCACCACGCCATGCCCTCCCGTCCGCCGCTCAGCAGGAACGCTCAGCGGAAACACCCATTCGGAAACTCCGTGCACACGGTACACAGCGGACCTGCAAACTTCCGCGAACCCGCGCGGGCAAGACCGGAATCAATTCGCTCGGAATAGGACCTCACCCGGTCGCAGGATGATAATTCGCCGGAAGGGAGCAATGTTTCTGGGCTATTTGGTGTAGTGAAAGCACCCGGGTAGCCATTCCGGAAGCGAACACCGGAAAAACGCCCGAGGGGCCGCACCCCGCGTGTCGCGGTGTGCGGCCCCTCGGGGACCGGTCCGGGCTCAGCCCTGCGGCAGCGCCGCGAGCTGGGCGGTGATCCGGGCGATGTCGGCCTCGGCGGCCTCCTGGCGGCCCCGGATCTTGGCGACCACCTCGTCCGGCGCCTTGGCGAGGAACGCCTCGTTGCCGAGCTTGGCGGTGGTCTGGGCCTTCTCCTTCTCGGCGGCCGCGAGGTCCTTGGCCAGGCGCTTGCGCTCGGCCGCGACGTCGATGGTGCCGGAGAGGTCCAGCGCGACGGTGGCACCGGCGACCGGCAGCGAGGCGGTGGCCGCGAAGCCCTCCTCGGGAACGGTCAGCCGCAGCAGCGAGCGGATCGCGTCCTCGTGGACGGACAGCACGGTGCCGGCCAGCTCCAGCTGGGCCGGGACGCGCTGCGCGGGCTGGAGGCCCTGGTCCGAACGGAACCGGCGGACCTCGGTGACCACCTGCTGGAGGGTGGCGATCTCCGACTCGGCGGCCGCGTCACGGTAACCGCTGTCCTTCGGCCACGTGGCCACGACCAGCGACTCGGCGCCGGTGAGCGTCGTCCACAGCGCCTCGGTGACGAACGGGACGACCGGGTGCAGCAGCCGCAGCGTGACGTCCAGGACCTCGCCGAGCACCCGGCGCGAGGCGTCCGCCTGCGGGCCGCCCTTGGCCAGGGTGGTCTTGGAGAGCTCGACGTACCAGTCGAAGACCTCGTCCCAGGCGAAGTGGTACAGCGCGTCCGTCGCCTTGGCGAACTGGAAGTCGTCGTACAGCGCGTCCACCTTGGCGACGGTGGCGTTCAGCCGCGACAGGATCCAGCGGTCGACCGCGGTCATGTCCTCGGGCGCGGGCAGCGCGCCCTCGGTGGTGGCGCCGTTCATCAGCGCGAAGCGGGTCGCGTTCCAGATCTTGTTGCAGAAGTTGCGCGAGCCCTTGACCCAGTCCTCGCCGATCGGCACGTCGGCGCCCGGGTTGGCGCCGCCGGCCAGGGTGAAGCGGACGGCGTCGGCGCCGTAGGCGTCCATCCAGTCCAGCGGGTCCACGGCCGTGCCGGAGGACTTCGACATCTTCTTGCCGAACTCGTCGCGCACCAGACCGGTCAGGGCGACGGTCTTGAACGGCGCCTCGCCGTCCATCGCGTACAGGCCGAACATCATCATCCGGGCGACCCAGAAGAAGATGATGTCGTGGCCCGTCACCAGGACGTCGGTCGGGTAGAACTTCTCCAGGTCCGCGGTCCGCTCCGGCCAGCCGAGCGTGGAGAACGGCCACAGGCCGGAGGAGAACCAGGTGTCCAGGACGTCCGGGTCCTGAACCCAGCCCTCGCCGGTCGGCGGCTGCTCGTCCGGACCGACGCAGACGACCTCGCCCTCGGGGCCGTACCAGACCGGGATCCGGTGGCCCCACCAGAGCTGGCGCGAGATGCACCAGTCGTACATGTTGTCGACCCAGTCGAAGTAGCGGCGCTCCAGCTCCTTCGGGTGGATCTCCACCTTGCCGTCGCGGACGGCGTCGCCGGCGGCCTTGGCCAGCGGCTCGACCTTGACCCACCACTGCAGCGACAGCCGCGGCTCGACCACGGTGTGGCAGCGCGAGCAGTGGCCCACGGCGTGCATGTACGGGCGCTTCTCGGCGACGATCCGGCCCTGCTCGCGCAGCGCGCCGACGACGGCCGAGCGGGCCTCCAGCCGGTCCATGCCGAGGAAGGGGCCGTGCACGGTGATCGCACCGCGATCGTCCATGACCGTCAGGTTGGGCAGGTCGTGGCGCTGGCCGATGGCGAAGTCGTTCGGGTCGTGCGCGGGCGTCACCTTGACGGCGCCGGTGCCGAACTCCGGGTCGACGTGCTCGTCCGCGACGACCGGGATCTCACGGTCGGTCAGCGGCAGCTTGATGGTCCGGCCGACCAGGTGCCGGTAGCGCTCGTCCTCGGGGTGGACGGCCACCGCGGTGTCGCCCAGCATCGTCTCGGCCCGGGTGGTGGCGACGACGATCGAGTCCTCGCCCTCGCCGTAGCGGATCGAGACCAGCTCGCCCGGCGTGTCCTCGTGCTCCACCTCGATGTCGGACAGCGCGGTGAGGCAGCGCGGGCACCAGTTGATGATGCGCTCGGCGCGGTAGATCAGGCCGTCGTCGAAGAGCCGCTTGAAGATGGTCTGGACGGCCTGGGACAGGCCCTCGTCCATGGTGAAGCGCTCGCGCGACCAGTCCACGCCGTCGCCGAGGCGGCGCATCTGGCCGAGGATGCGGCCGCCGTAGCTCTTCTTCCACTCCCAGACCTTCTCGACGAAGGCCTCCCGGCCCAGGTCGTGGCGGGAGAGGCCGGACTCGGCGAGCTGCTGCTCGACCTTGTTCTGGGTGGCGATGCCGGCGTGGTCCATGCCCGGCAGCCAGAGCGTCTCGTAGCCCTGCATGCGCTTGCGGCGGGTCAGCGCGTCCATCAGCGTGTGCTGGAAGGCGTGGCCCAGGTGCAGGGCGCCGGTGACGTTCGGCGGCGGGATGACGATGGTGTAAGCGGGCTTGTCGCTCTTCGCGTCCGCGGTGAAGTAGCCACGCTCCACCCAGCGCTCGTACAGCTCGCCCTCTACGTCCGCGGGGGTGTAGGTCGTCGGGAGGGTCGCTGCTTCGTCCCCGGCAAAGGTGCTCACG
>NZ_JBIVVI010000775.1:0-4417 GCF_044757675.1 Kitasatospora sp. NPDC091257 | reverse complement strand
ACTCACCGCCACCGAAGGCCTCGGCCTCGCCCGGGACACCGGCCAGCACCAGTGGGTCAGCCAACTCACCGCGCTGCTCGCCTGCCAGGAGTCCCAGCCGGACCCGCCAGCGGCGGTATCGACGGTATGCCCGGACGGACAGGGCTCCAGTCGTGACAACTGTCCAACAGGGCAGCGGTTCCAGTCGCGTTCGTCCATCGACCGCCCCGTGCGGCAGGCTGCCGCTGCGGCCCGGCTTCGCGAGCGGCACCGCACACTCGTGTCGATGGGGCGGCCCACCGATCGTGGGCGCGCGCATCGCCGGGGTTGGCCTACTTCGTCCGGGGCGGGAGGCGGAGGGTGAAGCGGGCGCCGCCGCGCGGGCTGGTGCCGACGTCGAGGGTGCCGCTGTGGGCGTGGGCGACCCAGGAGGCGATGGACAGCCCGAGGCCGGTGGAGCCGGAGCCGCTGTGGAAGCGCTGGAAGAGGGAGTCGGCGAGAGCCGAGGGGATGCCGGGTCCGGCGTCGTCGATGGTCACCGTTCCGTCGGCGGCCACGGTGACGTCGACTTCTGCGGGCAGGCCCGGGGCATGGCCGTGGAGGAGCGCGTTGCCGAGCAGGTTGGCCACCGCCCGTCGGAGCAGGTCGGGATCGGCGACCACGACGACCGGTTCGGTGTGGACGCTCACGTGGTGCTCGCCGGTTTCGACGTCGTCGACGACCACCTCGACGAGCTGGTCCAGGCGTAGCGGCTGGCTGGCCAGGGTGCCGACACCGGCCATCAGCCGGGCCCGGGTGAGCAGGCCGTCGATCAGGTCGCCCATCCGGGACGCCAGGCGCACGGTCCGTTCGAGCGCGGCGGTGCGGTGCTCGTCGTCGCGCAGCGCAGTCTCCGCGAGGCCGCGTAGCGATGCGGTGGGTGTGCGCAGGTCGTGGGCGGCGTCGGCGAGGAACTCCTCCTGTTGTTGCAGCGCTGTCAGTGCCGGCCGGATCGCCCGCCCGGAGAGCAGGTGCCCGGCCACGGCGGACAGGGCGACCAGGACCGCACAGCCGGCCACCAGGAGCAGAGCCAGTTTGCGGTGCGCGGCCCGGTCGCCGGTGGTGTCGTCGGCTGCGACCACCGCGCCGGCCGTCGACTGGCCATCGGCTCCCGCGTAGGGCTCGGCGAGTAGCCGGATCCGGTGGCCGTTGTCGCTGTGTGCGTCGGCCACGACGGCCGATCCCTCTCGCATTGCTTCCGCGGCCACCGCTTCCAGGTCCTCGGTGTGGGCTCGGACGCAGGGCTTGCGCGGGGTGTAGGCAACGGTGGGCTGGTCGGCCGTACCGGTCACCACGGTCACCGGCGGGCAGTCGGTCTCCATCCCGTCCTGCACGTACTGCGCTTCGAGCCGGCCGTCGTCGTCGAAGCTCAGGAGCAGGATCGCCTGGCGGGTCTGCAGGGTGAGCGCGTCGTCGAGCCGGTCGCTCCAGGAGTTGTCGTCGGTGTGGATGGCGAACGCCGCCAGGCCGATCAGTCCGATCGCGCTGGTGAGAGAGAACAGTGCGGTGAGTCGCCGGCGCAGCCGCCGGATCCGGGCCGCAGCCGTCATCCTCGGCCGCCGTCGCCGCTACCGGGCGGCGCCAGTCGGTAGCCCACGCCGCGGACCGTGTGGATCAGCGGCGGGTCGCCGAGCTTGCGGCGCAGCTGGGAGACCAGCACCTCGACGACGTTGGAGTTCGGCTCGGTCATCTCGTCCCAGCATTTCTCGATCAGGTCGGCGCGGGGTACGGCCTGGTCCGCCCGGGCCGCGAGCAGTTCCAGTACGGCGAACTCCTTGCGGGTCAGCATCAGCAGCACGCCGTCCCGGTGCACCTGGCGGCGGGCGGTGTCGATCTCCAGGTCGGCGATGTGCTGCACCGGGGGCCGGACGGTGGCCGCCCGTCGGCACAGGCTGTGCACCCGGGCCGCCAGCTCGGGCACCGCGAACGGCTTGACCAGGTAGTCGTCGCCGCCGACGGCGAACCCCTCGACCCGGTCGGCGACCGTGTCCCGGGCGGTGAGGAACAGCACCGGGACGGTCCGCCCGGCTCGGCGCAGCTCGCGCACGTACTCGACGGCGTCCCCGGCGGGCAGCATCCGGTCGAACACCGCGCAGTCGTATTCGGTGACGAACAACGCCTCGTCGGCGGCCGGCAGATCGGCCACCTCGTCGACGGCCAGCCCCTCGCTGCGCAGTGCTGCGGACACGGCAAACCGCAGGTCATCGTCGTCTTCGGCCACCAGTACTCGCACGGCGGTCAGGATAGCCCGATGGGCGGCCCGGGCCGCCCTCATCAAATCCTCAGCTTCGCCCGGCAATCATCTGTGAGGTCACAGCGGAGCGAACCGGCAGGAGCCGAGCAGCGCGGCCGTTCGCCCGGGAGATACGTGGGCGGACCGGCACGCGGCGCCGTGAGACGCCCCGGGCGCGATCCCCCACGCGCCCGGGGACCGCCAGCGGCCCGGCGGATGGAGCCCTCGGCCCAGCCACCCCGGGCCGCCGAGGTGGTGCCGGTGCCGCTGACCACTGCGGGCGCCGTGCGCGACAACCCTGCCAAGTCCCTCTGGAGTACCCCCATGAAGCACCCGACGAGCAAGCGTGCCGGCCTGATCCTGGCCCTGGCCGCACTCGGCGTCACGGCACTTGCCGGATGCATCCCGGCGTCCGGGGACACGGCTGCGGAGGGCGCCGACACGGCGCCGACCGATTCCGCGCAGCAGAGCGCTTTGCAGACCTTCTACCGGCAGAAGCCGACCTGGACCGCGTGCGGCGAGCTGCAGTGCGCCACGTTGACCGTCCCGGTGGACTACGCGCACCCGGAGACCGGCCAGACCTTCACCCTGCCGCTGGCCAGGTCCGTCACGGCGGACCCCGCCCAGCGCACGGGCTCCCTGGTCTTCAACCCCGGCGGACCGGGCGAATCCGGGGTCGAGCAACTGAAGTCCGGCGGCCTCTCCTCCTTCAGCGAACGGGCGCGCGCCCGCTTCGACATCGTCGGCTTCGACCCGCGGGGCGTGGCCGGCAGCAAGCCGGCCATCGACTGCGGCTCCTCCGACTCCGCCGACCAGGACCAGCCCGAATCCGACTCCGCCTCGACGAGTGCGTATCCGAAGACCGGTGCCGAACGCAGCGCCGCGCTCGCGGACGCCGAGAAGCAGGTCGCCTCCTGCAAGGCCCGCAGCGGAGCCATCCTGCCGCACGTCGGGACACTGGACGCGGCCCGCGACATGGACGTGCTGCGCGCGGCCCTCGGCGACGAGAAGCTCAGCTACCTCGGCTGGTCCTACGGCACCTACCTCGGCACCGTCTACGCCGAACTGTTCCCGCACCGGGTCCGCGCGCTCGTCCTCGACGGCGCCGTCGACCCCTCACTCGACTGGTCCGAGGCCGCCCTCCAGCAGGGCAAAGCCTTCCGGAAGTCGGTGGACGACTACGCTCAGAAGTGCGCCACCGCGGTCCACGACGCCTGCCCCGCCACCACCCCGGACGGCATCCACAAGGTGATCACCGACCTGCACCGGCGGACGGCCAAGCACCCGCTGCGTATCAAGGGCACCACCGAGCGGCTCGACCAGAACATGCTGCTCGCCGCCCTCACCAAGTCGATGTACTCACCCGAGTCCCAGTGGCAGGACCTGTCCGAGGCGCTGCGCGCCGCGCGGGGCGGCGACGGGACGAAACTCGCCGAGATCGCCAGCCCCGGCATATCCGGCAAATCCGCCACGCACGTCCGGTCCGCCCGGGGCGACAGCTCCGACACCGGATCCGACCCGAACACCGCCCCGGAGCAGGCCCCCGGCAACTCCTCCGTCGCCATCACCGCCGTCAACTGCCTCGACCAGCCACACCCGAGGGACCCGCAGCCCTACTGGGACCTGCTGGAGCGCGCCAACCAGGAGGCCGGAGTGTTCGGCACCTCCGCCGTGCTCGCCGAACTCACCTGCAAGGACTGGCCCGCCGGGCGGCAGCAGCCGCACCGCGTGAACGCCGAAGGCCTGCCCCCGGCCCTGGTCGTCGGCACCACCGGCGACCCGGCCACGCCCTACCAGTGGTCGCAGGGCCTCGCCGCCCAACTGCCCGGCGGCATGCTGCTCACCTTCAAGGGGTCCGGCCACACCGCCTACGGCCGCGGCAACGCCTGTGTCACCAATGCCGTGGACGCCTACCTCATCGACCTCAAGCCGGTTCCGAGCGGGACGACCTGCTGAACGGCCGCGACTCCCGTCGCGTCGCCCCCGCTCACCGCTCGCACCACTGGAGACCTTCCACGTGCCCATCGACATGTCCCTGGACTCCTTGCCCGCGTCAACACTCTTCCAGCCCCTGCAGCCCGACGACCCGGCCGAAGTGGGCGGCTACCGGCTGCACGCCCGGCTCGGAGCAGGCGGCATGGGGCGGGTCTACCTGTCCTGCACACC
>NZ_JBIVVI010000774.1:0-4417 GCF_044757675.1 Kitasatospora sp. NPDC091257 | reverse complement strand
CTGCCGCCCCCTGCTGTCGCTCACCGTGATCCCTTCGGTCGTCTCCCCCGTCGTGCCCGGTACGCCCACGCTACGTGATCGCCGCCCTCCGGCGCCGCGCGGCCCTCCCCCCGGCTTCATACCCACTCCCGCGCGTCCGTGGCAGCACCGTGGCAGCGGGATGACAGGAAAGGGCAATAGGGTCGTAGCCATGCAGCACACCGACACCAGCAGTGCCGCCGTGCGTCCGGCGGCACCCCCGACCGGGCTCTCCCCGTCCCGAGCGGGGGACTTCCTCACCTGTCCCCTGCTGTACCGGCTGCGGGTGATCGACCGGCTGCCGGAGCCGCCGAGCTCGGCGGCGACCCGGGGCACGCTGGTGCACGCGGTGCTGGAGAGGTTGTTCGACAGCCCGGCGGCCGAGCGGACGCCGGAGCGGGCGCTGGGCCTGCTGCGCCCGCAGTGGGAGCGGCTGCTGGGCGAGCGCCCGGAGCTGGGCACGCTGTTCCCCGAGGACCCGGACGGCGCGGCGCTCACCCGCTGGCTGGCGGACGCCGAGAAGCTGGTCGGCCAGTGGTTCCGGCTGGAGGACCCGACCCGGCTGCACCCGGTGGAGCGGGAGCTCTACGTGGAGACGGCCCTGGGTTCGGGGCTGCTGCTGCGCGGCTACATCGACCGGGTGGACGTCGCCCCGACCGGTGAGGTCCGGCTGGTGGACTACAAGACCGGCCGGGCGCCCTCGCGGGACTTCGAGGGCAAGGCGATGTTCCAGATGAAGTTCTACGCCCTGGTGGTGTGGCGCTGGAAGGGCGTGATCCCCAAGCGCCTCCAGCTGGTCTACCTCGGCGGCGGCGGGGACGTGGTCAGCTACGACCCGGACGAGGCCGACCTGCTCGCGGTGGAGCGCAAGCTCCAGGCGCTGTGGGAACGGATCGGCCACGCGGTGGCCACCGGGGACTTCCCGGCCACCCGCAACCGCCTCTGCGACTGGTGCGACCACCAGGCCAGCTGCCCGGAGTTCGGCGGCACCCCGCCGCCGTACCCGCTGCCGCTGGCGCGTACGTCGGATGAAAGCGATCCCACGGGGGATCCGATGAGCAAGGAGTCCTAGGTGACGATCCGAGTGCTGCTGGTCGACGACCAGCCGCTGCTGCGCACCGGTTTCCGGATGATCCTGGAGGCCGAGTCCGATCTCGTGGTGGTCGGCGAGGCCGGCGACGGCCAGCAGGCGCTGGACCAGGTGCGGGCGCTGCAGCCCGACGTGGTGCTGATGGACATCCGGATGCCCAGGATGGACGGCGTCGAGGCGACCCGCCGGATCGCCGGCCCGGGGCGGGACGGCCCGGCCAAGGTGCTGGTGCTGACCACCTTCGACCTGGACGAGTACGTGGTGGAGGCGCTGCGCGCGGGCGCCAGCGGCTTCCTGCTGAAGGACGTCCCGGCCGAGGAGCTGGTGCAGGCGATCCGGGTGGTCGCGGACGGCGCGGCGATGCTGGCGCCGAGCATCACCCGCCGGCTGCTGGACATGTACGCCACCAAGCTGCCCTCGGGCGACGAGGCGCCGCCGCAGGCGCTGAGCGCGCTGACCGAGCGCGAGCTGGAGGTGCTGAAGCTGGTGGCGCGCGGGCTGTCGAACGCGGAGATCGCGGCCGAGCTGTTCGTCAGCGAGACCACCGTGAAGACGCACGTGGGCCATGTGCTGACCAAGCTGCAGCTGCGCGACCGGGTCCAGGCGGCCGTGTACGCCTACGAGAGCGGGCTGGTGCGCCCGGGCGCCCTGTAGGGGCGGCGGCGGCCGCCCACGGCTGCTGAAACGTCACGGCGGCCCGTCCGCTCCCCCGTACCGACGGGGAAGCGGGCGGGCCGCCGTCCTGCGGGCGCTACTTGTTGGTCCGGCTGATCTCCCAGAAGCGGAAGTAGCCGGTGGTGTCGACGGTGGACTCGACGCCGGTGACGTACGAGCGGGCCGCGAAGAAGGACTTGTTCTGGTACAGCGGGATCAGCGGCACGTTGTCGGCCTCGATCTGCTGGATCTGCGCGTAGGTGGCGGCCGCGGCGCTGCGGTCGGTCTGCTTGAGACCCTCCGGCACCAGCCTTCCGCTGATCCGCGGGTCGTCCCAACCGTGGTGGTAGGCACCGCCGTTGACCAGCAGCGGGGCGAGGTAGTTGTCCGGGTCCGGGTAGTCGGCGAACCAGCCGATGACGTACGCCTGGTACCTGCCCTCGGTCCAGCCCTTGCGGTACGAGTCCCAGTCCGGCTCCTGGGCGAGCGTCACCTGGAAGAGGCCGCCGGTCTCCAGCTGCTTCTTCAGCGTCTCGGCCTCGTTGCTGCCGGCCCGCGAACGGGACCAGGTGAGGGTGAACTTGACCGGGGTCTGGACCTTGGCGTCGGCGAGGATCTTCTTCGCCTTGTTCACGTCCTGGTCGCCGTAGCGGTCGAAGAAGGCCGTGGTGTGGCCGGGCAGGCCGGCCGGGACCATGGAGTAGAGCGCCTGGACGGTGCGGGCGAAGACGTCGCGGGCCAGCGCCTTGCGGTCCATCATCTGGGCGACGGCCTGGCGGACGGCGACGTTGCTCATCAGCGGGTCCTTGGTGTTGAGGACCAGCGAACGGGTGTCGTTGCTGTCGCCCTCGGTCACCTGGAGGTCGGTCTTGCCGCCCTGCTGGTCGGAGCGGACCTGGGCGGCGGTGTTCGGCTCCAGGCTGTTGTCGGTGAGGTCGACCTCGCTCTTGTCCAGCGCGGCCTTCAGGTCCTCGGACTTGTCGAAGTACCGCACGGTGAACTTGTTGTTCCGCAGCTTGGCCTCGCCGCCGTACTTGTCGTTGGCCGACATCACGACCTTGCCCAGCTGCTTGCCGCCGTTCAGGTTCTCGACCGAGTCGATGCGGTACGGGCCGGAGCCGATCAGCTTGTCGTTGGGGACGAGCTTGTCGGCGGGGTAGACCTGGTGGTCCACGATGGCGCCGGCCGGGCTCGCCAGCTTGGCCGGCAGGGTGGCGTCGGGCGCGGAGAGGTGGAAGAGCACCTCGTTGTCGCCCTTGGCCTCGACGGACTTGATCGAGTCGAGCAGTTCGACCGGGCCGTTCGCGTCGTTGATCTTCTTGGTGCGCTCGATCGAGAAGACCACGTCCTGGGCCGTCATCGGGTGCCCGTTGGAGAACTTCAGGCCCGGCTTCAGGGTGCAGTGGTACTCGGTGGCGTCGCTACCGGTGAACTCGCAGGCCTGCGCGGCGTCCGGGGAGGGCGAGCTGGCCGCGGCCTGGAAAGTGAGCAGCGACTGGAAGGTGTTGCGCAGCAGCAGCCACGAGCCGGAGTCGTAGGCGGCGGCCGGGTCCAGGACACCGGTCAGCTGACTGGTGCCCATGGTGATCGACTTGCCGCCGTCCCCCTTGACCACGTCGGTCACCGATCCGCAACCCGTTACCGACACGGCGACCAGACCGGCGCAACCGAGTACTGCCAGGCGTTCAGCTGAAGTCTTCACGAGGCGCGTCCTTTTGGGTGGCACGAACTGGAGTAGCGTGCCATATCGAACACGCACGACCGATACCCGAGCAGATGACGTTTGGGACACGGCGGTTCAGGGCATCACGGCACGCCCGACGAGTTGTCAGCCAATGACCGTTTTCTCCCCCGGCGACTTCGCTCCGGGGGCCCGACGGGCCGCTTACCGGCGAGTAGGGCGGGGTCGCAATGAGACGACAATCACACCCGCGAAGCGACCAGGGAACGCAACAGGTCGAGGTCGACCTGCTCCAGCGACGACAGCACCAGCCGCCCCGGGGCCGGCTCGATCGCCGCCACCGAGGGCACCGCGATCACCGGGCAGCCGGCCTCCTCGCCCGCCCGCACCCCCGTCGGGGTGTCCTCGATCACCACGCAGCGGGACGGCTCCGCGCCCAGCCGCCGGGCCGCCTCCAGGTACGGGTCCGGGAACGGCTTGGTGCGCGGCACCTCGTCCCCGCCGATGGTGAAGGCGAAGTGGTGGGCCCCCAGCGAGCGCAGCACGATGTCGATCACGTGCCGGTGCGAGGCGGACACCATGGCGGCCGGAATGCCGTGCGCGGCAAGGGTGTTGAGCAGCCGCTCGGCGCCCGGCATGAGCGGCACCCCGCCGGCCAGCAGATCGACGAAGCGCTGGTTCACCAGCACGCCGAGGTCGTCCGGCGCGATGTCCGCCCCGGTCCGGGCGACCAGGTACTCCATCACCCTGGCCATCGGGCCGCCGACCACGTGGGCGCGGTCCGCCTCGTCCAGCTCGTGGCCCAGCTCGGCGAAGAGCGAGGCCTCGGCCTGCCACCAGAAGTCCTCGGTGTCCACCAGCGTCCCGTCCATGTCCAGCAGCACCGCCTGGAGCCCGCGGTCGTCCCCGTGGTCGAGGATGCGCGTGGCGGTGGGACTGGTCGTCATGGCAGGGGTCCTTCCGGCAGGCCCGGG
>NZ_JBIVVI010000773.1:0-4420 GCF_044757675.1 Kitasatospora sp. NPDC091257 | reverse complement strand
GAGAACAGCGGGGGCCTCCGGACGGGGCCGGTGCCGCCGGTACGGCGACCGGCCCCGTCGGCGCGGGTTCAGCGCCGGCGGGCGGCCAGGAACTCCTCGAAGGTCAGGACGCCGTCGTGGTTGGTGTCCATGCTGTGGATCAGCGCCTCGGCCATCGAGATGGTGACGTCGTGGTCGCCCATCTCGTTGGCGGCCAGGGCGTACTCGGCCGGGGTGATCCTGCCGTCGCCGTCCTTGTCGAAACGGTCGAAAAAGGCCTTGATCGCCTCGGTGGTCTCCATCGTGCCCTCCTGGGTACTGCGGGTGTCGCTCGGTTCGGACGGCCGTACCCTACCCGGCCGTGGCGCGCGCCACGGTCGCCGGGAGTGGACGTGCGCGGGGGTGGGTGTCGTAGTCTGCGGATCTGATTGCAGGCCCGGGCTCCTCCCGGGCGGTCGTTCGTCCAGGGAGGGAATCGTGCTCGACCTCGTCACCAAGTTGGTGCTGAAACCGGTCTCGCGGGGGATCTGGCGGCCGGCCATCGAGGGAATCGAGAACGTGCCGCGCAAGGGCGGGGTGATCCTGGCCAGCAACCACCTGTCCTTCATCGACAGCGTGGTGATCCCGCTGACCGCCCCGCGCCGGGTCCACTTCCTCGCGAAGGCCGAGTACTTCACCGGCACCGGACTCAAGGGCCGGCTCTCCAAGGACTTCTTCGAGGCCATCGGCGCCGTGCCGGTCGAGCGCGGCACCTACCGTTCCGCTCAGGCCTCGCTGGAGTCGGCGCTGGAGATCCTGGAGGACGGCAAGGCCTTCGGTATCTACCCCGAGGGCACCCGCTCGCTGGACGGCCGGCTCTACCGGGGCAAGACGGGCGTCGCCTGGCTCGCGCTGACCGCGGGCGTGCCGGTCGTGCCGGTGGCGCTGGAGGGTCCGGAGCAGATCCTGCCGGTGGGCAAGCGGATCCCGCGGTTGAAGAAGGTGACGGTCCGCTTCGGCGAGCCGCTGCACTTCGACGAGCTGCACGGGCAGGCCCGTTCGCTGAAGGCCCGTCGGCAGGTGACCGACGAGGTCATGGCGGCCATCCAGCGGCTCTCCGGCCAGGAGGTCGCGGAGAGCTACAACGAGGTGCCGAAGGCGGCCTGACCGCCGGGTCCGTCACCGGCGCGCACGCCCACGCTCGCACCCGCGCCGCGGCTCGTCACACGCGCCCGAGCACGGCCGGTTCGGGCTGCCCGGCGGCCTCCGGCACCTCCCGGCGCAGCAGCGCCGCGTACCGGCCGTCCAGCGCCACCAACTCCTCGTGGGTACCGAGTTCGACCACCTCGCCGCGGTCCAGGACGGCTATCTGGTCGGCGGCGCGGACGGTGGAGAGCCGGTGCGCGATGGTGATCGTGGTGCGGCCGGCGGCCAGGGTGTCCACGGCCTGCTGGACGGCGCGCTCGGTGCGGTTGTCGAGCGCGCTGGTGGCCTCGTCGAGGATCAGCACCGGCGGGTTGCGCAGGATCGTCCGGGCGAGCGCGAGGCGCTGCTTCTCGCCGCCGGAGAAGCGGTAGCCGCGCTCGCCGACCAGGGTGTCGTAGCCGTCCGGGAGGGCGGCGATGGTGTCGTGGATCTGCGCGGCCCGGGCGGCCTCGACCAGTTCCGCGTCGTCGGCGCCGGGCTTGGCGAAGCGCAGGTTCTCGGCGACCGAGGCGTGGAAGAGGTAGGTCTCCTGGGAGACCACGCCGACCGCTCCGGCCAGGGTGTCGAAGGACAGTTCGCGTACGTCCACGCCGTCCAGGGTGACCTGGCCGCCGGTGACGTCGTACAACCGCGGCACGAGGTAGCTGAGGGTGCTCTTGCCCGAGCCGGTCTCGCCGACCACGGCCAGTGAGCTCCCGGCCGGGACGGTGAGGTCGACGCCGGCCAGGGTCGGGCGCTCCTGCTCCGGGTCGTAGCGGAAGTCGACGTCCTTGAAGCGGACCTCGCCGCGGATGCCCGTCAGGGTGACCGGGTCGGCCGGCTCGTCGATCTCCACCGGCAGGTCGAGGTACTCGAAGATGCGCTGGAAGAGCGCCAGGGAGGTCTGCACGTCCACGCCGGTGGAGAGCAGGCTGACGGTCGGGCGGAAGAGGCCCTGCTGGAGGGTGACGAAGGCGACCAGGGTGCCGACCGAGACGATCGGCGCGCCGGCGGCGGAGGTCAGCCCGGCCGCCCAGTAGATCAGCGCGGGCATCGCGGCCATCACGATCATGATGGTGTTCATCCGCCAGCGCCCGGCCATGCTGGCCCGCACCTCCAGGTCCGCGAGCTGGTCGGACTGGTCGGTGAACTCCCGGGCCAGCGAACCGGAGCGGCCCATCGTGCGGCCGAGCAGGATGCCGCTGACCGACAGCGACTCCTGGACCGCCGAGCTCATCGCGGCCAGCTGCTTCTGCCGCTCGGTGGTGATCTTCTTGCGCTCCCGGCCGACCCGGCGGCTGATCCAGACGAACAGCGGGAGCAGCAGCAGCGAGACGACGGTCAGCCGCCAGTCGAGGGCGACCATGGCGACGACGGAGGCGACCACCGCGGTCAGGTTGGAGACCAGGCTGGTCGCGGTGGAGGTCACCGTGGACTGCATGCCGCCGATGTCGTTGGCGATCCGGGACTGCACCTCGCCGGTGCGCGTTCGGGTGAAGAAGGCCAGCGACTGCCGCTGGAGGTGGCCGTAGACGGAGGTGCGCAGGTCGTGCATCACGCGCTGGCCGACGGTGGTGGAGATCAGCGTCTGGAGGACGTTGAAGACGCTGTTCACCACGGCGGTCAGGATCATCCCGAGCGCGAGCAGGCTGAGCAGCCCGGTGCGGCCCTGCGGGATGGCGATGTCCAGGACGGCCCTGAGCAGGAACGGGGAGACGACCGAGACCACCGCGGAGGCGGCCACCAGCAGCCCGACGACGGTCAGGCGGCCCCGGTACGGGCGGAAGAGCGCGAGGATGCGGCGCCACTCGGCCGAGGGGCGGGGTTCGCCCTCGGCGCGCTCGGGCGGGGTCCAGTCGATGGCGGTGGGCCTCAAGGACGGGCCTCCCTGGGTGGGACGGTCGGGCGGACGGTCGGACTGGGGTCAGCATAGCGAGGATAGCTCATAGTTAGACAAGCTAATAGTGAGGGTTGCTCTATTCCTCGGCTCCCGCCGACCCGCCGACCCGCCGACCCGCGGACCGGCGGACCGGCCGACCGGCCGGGACCCGCGCCCGACCGCCCCGGCCAGCCGACCGCCCGGAGCCCGGCGGCCGCCCGGGACCCGCGCCCGACCGCCCGACCGCCCCGGCCGTCAGTTGGTCCGGTAGGTGCGCGCCGCCTTCGAGGAGAGCCCGCCGAGCTTGCCGGAGGGCAGCACCCGCGCGATGGCCACGGCGGCCTTGTACCGCTTGCCCGGCACGGACACGGACCGACCGCGGGCCAGGTCGCGCATCGCCTCGTCCACCACCCGCTCGGCGGAGAGCCAGGACCAGGACGGGATGTTGCCGGTGCCCATCCCGGCCCGCTGGTGGAACTCGGTCCGGGTGAAGCCCGGGCACAGCGCCATCATCCGCACGCCCGTACCGCCGAGGTCGCGCAGCACGCCCTGGGTGAAGCTCACCACCCAGGCCTTGCTCGCGCCGTACGTGCCGCGCGGCAGGAAGGCCGCCACCGAGGCGACATTGACGATCGCACCGCGGCCGCGCTCCCGCATGCCGGGCAGGGCGGCCGTGGTCAACCGCAGGATCGCCTCGATGTGCACCTTCAGCATGGCCAGCTCGTCCTGGAGCGGAACCGTGCCGAAGGCGCCCTTGTTGCCGAAGCCGGCGTTGTTGACCAGGAGGTCCACCGGGCGGGCGGCGTCGGCGAGCCGGGCCTCCACGGCGCCGATGCCCTCGTCCGTCGCGAGGTCGGCGGTCAGCACCTCCGCCTCGATGCCGTACCTGCCGTGCAGGTCGGCGGCTGCGCGCTCCAGGCGCTCGGTGTCCCGGGCCACCAGCACGAGCTGGTAGCCGCTGCGGGCGAGCCGGCGGGCGAAGGCGGCTCCGATGCCGGCGGTCGCGCCGGTGATCAAGGCTGTGGTCATGCCCCCGACCGTACCGACTCGCCGCGACAGGGCCCACATCCAGGGCAATGCCCCAGCTCAGCGGGCTGCGGATGCAGGTCACCGGAGGTGCTCGTACTGTCGAACGAGGGCATCGTCCGACCGGGCGGTGAAATCCAGACGAGGAGGCACTTCTGATGCTTACTCAGTTCCGGACCGGAACGTCAACGACGTCACGCAGCACGACGCTTGAGGCCGAGACACTCGCGAGCCTGATGGTGGAGGAAGAGGCCGTCGTGTCCGACGCGCCCACGTACTCGCCCGAGGCCGCGGGGCTCCTGCTCCTGCTCGGCCTGGTCCTGCTCTCCCCGAAGGGACCGAAGGAGAAGCCGATCAGGTAGCCGGGCCCCC
>NZ_JBIVVI010000772.1:0-4426 GCF_044757675.1 Kitasatospora sp. NPDC091257 | reverse complement strand
CCTACCCGGTGGGCCTGCTGCTGGCCGGCCGCCGCGTCGTCGTGGTCGGCGGCGGCCAGGTCGCCCAGCGGCGGCTGCCGGCCCTGATCGCCTCCGGTGCCGACCTGCACCTGATATCGCCGGCCACCACCCCGGCCGTCCAGGCGATGGCCGACGCCGGTGAGCTCACCTGGCACGCCCGCCCGTACCGGGACGGCGACCTGGCCGGCACCTGGTACGCCCTGGTCGCCACCGACGACCCGGCCGTCAACGCGGCGGTCAGCGCCGAGGCCGAGCGCGAGCGGGTGTTCTGCTCCCGCAGCGACGACGCCGCCGCGGCCACCGCCTGGACCCCGGCCAGCGGCCGCGACGCGGGCGCCACCGTCGCCGTCCTCACCGGCGACCCGCGCCACTCCGCCGCCCTGCGCGACGCCATCGTCGACGGCCTGCGGGACGGCTCGCTGGCCGCCCGCCAGTACCGCGCGCACGGCGCCGGCGTGGCCCTGGTCGGCGGCGGCCCCGGCGACCCGGACCTGATCACCGTGCGTGGCCGCCGGCTGCTCGCCGACGCCGACGTGGTGGTCACCGACCGCCTCGCCCCGCGCGAGCTGCTCGCCGAACTGCCCGAGCACGTCGAGGTGATCGACGCCTCCAAGATCCCGTACGGCCGCTTCATGGCCCAGGAGGCGATCAACCGCACCCTGGTCGAGCACGCCAAGGCCGGCAAGTTCGTGGTCCGGCTCAAGGGTGGCGACCCGTACGTCTTCGGCCGCGGCGGCGAGGAGCTGCTGGCCTGCGCGGAGGCCGGGCTTCCGGTCACCGTGGTGCCCGGGATCTCCAGCTCGATCAGCGTCCCCGCGGCGGCCGGTGTCCCGGTCACCCACCGTGGCATGACCCACGAGTTCACCGTGATCTCCGGCCACGTCGGCCCGGACGACGAGCGCTCGCTCACCAACTGGGAGGCCGCCGCGAGGATGAGCGGCACCCTGGTGCTGCTGATGGCCGTGGACAAGATCGGTGCGATCGCCGCCCGGCTGGTCGAGTACGGCCGGCCGGCGGACACCCCGGTCGCCGTCGTCCAGGAGGGCACCACCGCCGCCCAGCGCCGGGTGGACGCCACCCTCGGCACCGTCGCCGCGGTGGTCGAGGCCGAGGGCGTCAAGCCCCCGGCGGTCATCGTCATCGGCGACGTCGTCAACGTGCTGGCCGCGGCCTTCCAGCCGTAGGCCGGGGCGGACCCGCCGGGGCGAACGTGCCGGAGCGGACGCGCCGCAGCCAACGCGCCGGAGCGGACGCGCCGCAGCCAACGCGCCGGAGCGGGAAGTCGGCCGGTCCGACCTCCCACTCCGCGGCCGTTCCGCGGCTACTCCAGCGGCTGCTCCGTCCAGATGACCTTCCCGGTCGCCGTGTAGCGCGTCCCCCAGCGGTCCGCGAACTGCGCGACCAGGAACAGCCCGCGCCCGCCCTCGTCCTCGGTCGCCGCGTACCGCAGGTGCGGCGAGGTGCTGCTGCCGTCCGACACCTCGCAGATCAGCGAACGGTCCCGCAGCAGCCGCACCCGGATCGGCCCGGAGCCGTACCGGATCGCGTTGGTCACCAGCTCGCTCAGGATCAGCTCGGTGACGAACGCGGCCTCCTCCAGCCCCCACGCCGTCAGCCGCTCCGCCACCGCGGCCCGGACCTCGCGCACCGCCGCCGGGTCGGTGGGCACCTCCCACTGCGCCACGTGGTCCGGGGCCAGCACCCTGGTCCGGGCCACCAGCAGGGCGATGTCGTCCTGCGGGTGCACCGGCAGCATCGCCCCGAGCACGTCCGCGCAGGTCTGCTCGGGCGTGCGCGGCGGCCCGGTCAGCGCCGCCCGCAGCAGCTCCAGCCCCTCGTCGATGTCCCGCTCCCGGTCCTCCACCAGCCCGTCCGTGTACAGCACCAGCCGACTGCCCTCGGCGAGTTCCAGCTCGGCGGTCTCGAACGGCAGCACCGCCAGCCCCAGCGGCGGCCCGGTCGGCAGCTCCGGGAACACCACCCGGCCCTGCGGGTCCACCACGGCCGGCGGCGGATGACCGGCGGTGGCCAGCGTGCAGCGCCGCGACACCGGGTCGTAGATCGCGTACAGACAGGTCGCCCCGGCCAGCTCCGCGCGCTCGCCGCCCGTCGCCTCGTCCTGGTCGATCCGGTTCACCAGCTCGTCCAGGTGCCCCAGCAGCTCGTCCGGCGGCAGGTCCAGGGTCGAGAAGTTGTGGATCGCCGTGCGCAGCCGGCCCATCGTCGCCGCCGCGTGCAGCCCGTGCCCCACCACGTCCCCGACCACCAGCGCCACCCGCGCACCCGGCAGCGGGATCACGTCGAACCAGTCCCCGCCCACCCCGGCCTGCGCCGGCAGGTAGCGGTGCGCCACGTCCAGTGCCGTCTGCTCCGGCAGGTTGCGCGGCAGCAGGCTGTGCTGGAGCGTCACCGCCATGGTGTGCTCCCGGGTGTAGCGGCGGGCGTTGTCGATGCACACCGCCGCGTGCGCGACCAGCTCCTCCGCCAGCGCCAGGTCGTCCGCCTCGAACGGCTCGGCCCGCTGCGCCCGCCAGAACCGGGCCACCCCCAGCAGCACCCCGCGCGCCCGCAGCGGCACCCGCACCAGCGAGTGCACCCCGTACGCCAGAACCTGCGCCGACCGCTCCGGGTCCTGGTCCCGCCACTCGTCCACCTCCGCCAGATGCGGTTCGATGCCCGGCTCACCACTGTGCAGCGCCCCGGCCAGCGGGGTCTCGGGCACCACGTCCAGCACCGTGCCGACCGGGTAGAACGGCCCGTCGTCCCGTACGCCCGCCACCGCGGCGCGGCGCATCCGCCCCAGCGACGGGCCCGGCGGCGGTTCCTCGCCGGTCAGCACCTGGTCCGCCAGGTCCACCGTGACGAAGTCCGCGAACCGCGGCACCGTGACCTGCGCCAGCTCCTCCGCCGTCCGTGTCACGTCCAGCGTGCTGCCCACCGTCACCCCGGCGTCGTACAGCAGCCGCAGCCGCCGCTGCGCGCGCTCGGCCCGGCCGGACAGCGCCGCCAGTTCGGTGGAGTCGCGCAGCGTGGCGACGCATCCGGGCAGGCCGCCCGGCCGGTCGATCAGCCGGACGTTCACCGCCAGCAGCCGCTCCCCGGCCAGCACCACCTCGTCGGTCACCTGGCGCTCGGCGGTCAGCAGCTCCAGCGGCGCCTGCTCCAGGCCCAGCCCGGTCACGGGGCGGCCCTCGGCGTCCGGCGGCAGGTCCAGCAGCCGGCGCGCCTCGTCGTTGCAGAGCAGCAGCCGCCCGTCCCCGCCGATGATCATCACGCCCTCGCGCACCGCGTGCAGCACCGCCGCGTGGTGCTCGTACATCCTGGTCATCTCGACCGGGCCCAGCCCGTGCGTCTGGCGCCGCAGCCGCCGGCTGATCAGGGCCGTCCCCAGCGTGGCGAGCCCCACCGCGGCCGCCGCCGCGCCCAGTACCACCGGCAGCTGCCGCTGGCTGGCGCTGCTGATGTTCTTCAGCGTGACGCCCGCCGAGACCGCCCCGACCACCGAGCCGTCCGGCGCGTACACCGGGACCACCGCCTGCACCAGGCGGCCGAGCGTGCCCGAGACCTGCTGCGTCACCACCTGACCGTGCAGGGCGGGCTCGTAGACGCCGACGAACTTCTGGCCGATCCGGGCCGGGTTCGGGTGGGTGTAGCGGATGCCCTGGTCGTTCAGCACGACGATGAAGTCCACGCCCGAGGCGACCCGTGCGGCTTCCGCGCTCGGCTGCAGGAGGGCCGTCGGATCGGGGGAGCGCAGCGCGGCGACGATGCCCGGGGAGTTGGCGAAGGTCTGCGCCACCGCCACCGAACGGTTGCGGGCCTCGTGCGTGGCGTCGTTGCGTGACTGCACCACCAGTGCCACCGCGGCCGCCACCACGAGCAGCAGCACGACCAGCACCTGGAGTGCGAAGACCTGCCCCGCCACCGACCGGTGCCACACCGGCCACCGCCGCTTCGCGTGCGGCAGCTGTGGCCGACCGTGTGGGCGCCCACCGGGGGAGCCGGCGGAGCCAGTGGCGCCAGAGGCCGACGGAGCCCAGGATCGGCCCGGATTTCGGGCCATACGGTCATATTTGCACTACGACCAGCCGGGGACCACCCCGCTCCCTCCGCCGTTTGGCCTTCCCCGCCCGGGCTTGGCAAGATCGCAGGGTGTCCGAACCCCGCACCATCACCGACCCGGCCGACCCCCGCCTCGCCGACTACACCGGCCTGACCGACGTCGAACTGCGCCGCCGCCGCGAACCCGCCGAGGCGCTCCGGGTCGTTGACGCGGCGTCAACAAGCTGGAATGAAGCACATGTTCGCACCAAGGAGGAAATCGGCATGATCGACAGGCGCACCTTCACCAGGGCCGTCGGACTCGGCGCGGGCACCACCGCGCTGTCCCTGGCCGCCCCACCCC
>NZ_JBIVVI010000771.1:0-4433 GCF_044757675.1 Kitasatospora sp. NPDC091257 | reverse complement strand
GGTCACAGGAGTCTCAGGAGTCACGAGCCGGGAACCGTCCAGTCGAAGCGGGCCTTGATCGCGTCCCCGTGCCCCGGCAGGTCCTCGGCGTTCGCCAGGGTGACCACGTGCGCGGCGACGTCCGCCAGCGCCTCCCGGTCGTACTCGACGACCTGGACGCCGCGCAGGAAGGTCTGCACCGACAGCCCGGAGGAGTGGCAGGCGCAGCCGCCGGTCGGCAGCACGTGGTTGGAGCCGGCCGCGTAGTCGCCCAGCGAGACCGGGGTCCAGCGGCCGATGAAGATCGCGCCGGCGTTGACCACCCGGGCCGCCACGGCGTGGGCGTCGCGGGTCTGGATCTCCAGGTGCTCGGCCGCGTACGCGTTGACCACGGCGAGACCCTGCTCCAGGTCGTCGACCAGGATGATGCCGGACTGCCTGCCGCCCAGCGCCTCGGCCACCCGCTCGCCGTGCTTGGTCCTCGCGACCTGCACGGCCAGCTCGGCCTCGACCGCGTCGGCCAGTGCCGGGGAGTCGGTGACCAGCACCGAGCCGGAGGTCGGGCCGTGCTCGGCCTGGCTGATCAGGTCGGCGGCGACGTCGGACGCCAGCGCGCTGTCGTCGGCGAGGACGGCGATCTCGGTCGGGCCGGCCTCGGAGTCGATGCCGATCCGGCCGGCGAAGTAGCGCTTGGCGGCGGCCACGTAGATGTTGCCCGGGCCGGTGACCATGTTCACCGGCGCGCACTCCTCGGTGCCGAGGGCGAACATCGCGACCGCCTGGGCGCCGCCGACGGCGTACACCTCCTCCACGCCGAGCAGCGCGCAGGCCGCCAGGATGGTCGGGTGGACGCGGCCGCCGAACTCCTTCTGCGGCGGCGAGGTGACGGCGATGCCCCGGACGCCCGCCGCCTGGGCCGGCACCACGTTCATCACCACGGAGGACGGGTAGACCGCCAGCCCGCCCGGCACGTACAGGCCGACCCGCTCGACCGGCACCCAGCGCTGGGTGACCGTGCCGCCCGGCACCACCTGGGTGGTGTGCCCGGTGCGGCGCTGGTCCGCGTGCACGGCGCGGGCCCGGCGGATCGACTCCTCCAGCGCGGCCCGGACTTTCGGGTCCAGCGTCTCCAGTGCCGCGGTCAGCTGCTCGGCCGGGACCCGGGTCGACTCCAGCCGGACGCCGTCGAAGCGCTCGGTGATCTCGATCAGCGCCGCGACCCCGCGATGGCGTACGTCCTCGGCGATCGGCCGCACCTTCTCCAGGGCGGCCGCGACGTCGAACTCGGCACGGGGCAGCAGGTCACGCGGGTCGTCGAGCGAGCCGCGGAGGTCGATTCGAGAGATCACGCCACCCAGTGTAAGGAGTGGCCGGAACCGCTGGTCCCGCATTTCAGTCCGTGATACGAAGGGCGAGACGACCGGGGGGACGGGGGAAACCATGGCGGAGCGTGCTCCGGAGGGCTGGAACGGGGTCGAGCGGAGGCTCTGGGAGGCCTACCGCGAGGGCGAGATCCTGGACCTTCGTACGGGCGAGGCGGAGGCCGACGACCCCTTCGGCGACGCCGTCTGGGGCCCCGAGCGCACCGTCCGCGCCGAGGTGCTCGCCCACCTGCTGCTGGCCGGCCCGGAGCCCGCCGCCGGGCGGGTCGCCTCGCTGCGGCTCAGCGGCGTGCTGGTCACCGGGGCGCTCAAGCTGGCCGGCGCCGACATCGACCGCTACGTCGAGGTCCACGGCTGCCGCTTCGACCAGAAGATCCTGATGTCCGAGGCCGTGGCCTCGACGCTGCGCTTCGTGGGCTGCCTCATCCCCCGGCTGGAGGCCTCCCGGCTCTCCACCACCGGCGACCTCCACCTGGCCCGCTGCCGCGTCCCCGAGGGCATCCGGCTCACCGACTCCAAGATCGGCACCGACCTGCTGCTCAACCAGACGGTGGTCGGCGGCGACCGCTTCGCCCGTGCGGTCTCCGCCGACGGGATCACCGTCAACCAGGACTTCGAGGCCGAACGCCTGGAGACCACGGGCGAGTTGAGCATAAGGACGGCCCGGATAGGCGGCCGGCTCTCGCTGCGCGGCGCCCAGCTGCGCGCCGTCCCGGAGAAGAACCGCATCTGCTTCAACGCCGTCCGGGTCAGTGTCGGCCACACCCTGTACCTGACCGGCTCCGCCGACCGCGGCTGGTCCGGCTCCCGCGGCTACTACGGCTCCGGCTACGGCGAGTACCCGCCGCCGGACGGCCCGGTCACCCCGTTCCGCGCCTGGGGCCAGGTCCGCCTCTCCGACTCGCGCTTCGACAGCGCCTGCCTGATCTCCGGCGAGTTCCACCTGGCGGACACGGACGAACTCGCGCTGAGCCGCATCCAGACCCCCGAGCTGCGCTTCACCTGCAAGTTCCGCCCCACCGGCACCGTCTCGCTCTCCCGCGCCCGGGTCGGCAACCTGGTCGACGCCCCGGAGGCGTGGCCGCTCGGCAAGCACCTGCGCCTCACCGGCTTCGTGTACGAGAACCTGCGCCCGGCCCGCCCCTTCGCCGTCCAGCAGCGGATCGCCTGGCTGGAGGGCTCCTCGGTGGACTTCCAGCCGGAGTCCTACGAGCAGCTCGCCGCCGCCCTGCGCCGCGACGGCGCCGACGACGACGCCCGCGAGGTGCTGTACGCCAAGCAGCGCCGGCGCCGGCGCACCCTGCCGCTGCCCGCCCGGGTCTGGGGCGCGGTCCAGGACGTCACCGTCGGCTACGGCTACCGGCCCGGCCGGGCGGGTCTGTGGCTGCTGCTCGCCTGGATCCTCGGCAGCCTCTGGTTCGCCACCCACCCGCTGGCGCCGCTCAAGGCCGACGAGCGTCCGCACTGGAACCCGGTGCTGTACACCCTCAACCAGCTGCTGCCGATCGTGGACCTCAACCAGGGTGGCTGGAACCCCGGCGGCCTCGCCCAGTGGATCTCCGCCGGGCTGGTCGTGATCGGGTGGCTGCTCGCCTCCACGGTCGTCACCGGCGCCACCAGGATGCTCCAGCGCGGCTGAGCCGGCCGACGGCCGGTCCGTCGGCCGATCGGCCGTCGGAGGCCGGCGGTCGGCGATCGGCCCGTCGGAGGCCGCCTCGTCGACCGGCCGACCCCGCAGACCGTGCGACAAGGCCCCCGCCCGGGGAACTACGCTGTCCGCCGTGACAGAACGGCTGCCGCTCTTCCCGCTGAACACCGTGCTCTACCCGGGCCTGGTGCTGCCCCTGAACGTCTTCGAGGAGCGCTACCGCCGTCTCGTCGCCGACCTGCTCGAACAGTCCGAGGACACCCCCCGGCGGTTCGGCGTGCTCGCGATCAGGGACGGCCGGGAGGTCGCCCCGGTCAGACCCGAGGGCGGCCCGGCCGGCCCGCTCGACGGCCTCGGCACCGCCACCGGGGACCCCTTGGAGGCGATGTTCCACATCGGCTGCGTCGCCGACATCGCCTCGGTCGAGCACCAGCCGGACGGCCGCTACGAGCTGCTGGTCACCGGCACCACCCGGTTCCGGCTGCGCTCGGCGGACGTCTCCGGCCCGTACCTCACCGGTGAGATCGAGCCGATCGAGGAGCGCCCCGGCGAGGGCTCCGGCGCGCTGGCCTCCGAGGTCGAGCGGGCGTTCCGGGTCTACCAGAAGCGCCTGGCCGGCGCCCGCGAGGCCAGCACCGTCGGCCACCAGGAGCTCCCGGACGACCCGCAGGTGCTCTCCTACCTGGTCGCCGCCGCCTCGGTGTTCGAGACCCCGGTCAAGCAGCAGCTGCTCGCCTGCCCGGACAACGCCCAGCGGCTGCGCGCCGAACTCGACCTGCTGCGCCGCGAGAGCGCCGTCCTCAGCTGGCTGCCCTCGCTGCCCGCCGCCGACCTCACCCGCCAGCGCTTCAGCCCCAACTGACCGAGGACCCCGAGGACCCGACATGGCCAAGAAGCCCAGGAAGGGCGGCCAGGGCACGCCCGCCACCGTCGCCCTGGAAGCCGCCGCCGTCCCGTTCACCGTGCACGCCTACGACCACGACCCGGCCGCCGCCTCCTACGGCGGCGAGGCCGCCGAGGTCCTCGGCATCGCCCCCGAGCGGGTCTTCAAGACCCTCGTCGCCGACGTGGACGGCACCCTCACCGTCGGCGTGGTCCCGGTCGCCGGCCAGCTCGACCTCAAGGCCCTGGCGGCGGCCGTCGGCGGCAAGCGCGCCGCCATGGCCGACCCGGCCGCCGCCGAGCGCAGCAGCGGCTACGTCCTCGGCGGCATCTCCCCGCTGGGCCAGCGCCGCCCGCTGCGGACCGTCATCGACGCCAGCGCGCTCGGCCACCCCACCGTCTACGTCTCGGCGGGCCGCCGCGGCCTCGAAGTCGAACTGGCCCCCGGCGACCTCGTCAGCCTCACCAGGGCCAGCACCGCCCCCATCGCCCGCTGAGCGCTGCCGAGCACCTTCCGGGCCCTGCCGAGCGCCCCCGGAGCC
>NZ_JBIVVI010000770.1:0-4433 GCF_044757675.1 Kitasatospora sp. NPDC091257 | reverse complement strand
GGCCGCCCCCTGGAGCGTGGAGATGTCCTCGCCCTTGAAGAGCACCTGGCCGGAGCGACCGAGGGGCGGTACGCCTGGCTGGCCTGGTACCCGGGCTCCTCGGGCAGCTACCTCACCCGGATCGAGGCGGCCGACGGGACCTCGTCCACGGTGCCGTGCCCGGTCCGGACGCCGGTCGGCTTCGCGGTCCGCGCCCGGGAGGGCGTCTTCCTGTCCCCGGGCGGGGAACTGACCTGGCACCTGCTGGTCGGCAAGCAGTGGAAGCAGACCGGGAAGCGCAGGCCGGACGTGCCCGGCGAGCTCGACCGCCGCCGTGCCTACGGCCGGGACGGCGTGCTGTGGTTCAGGTCCGGCAACGGCTGGTACCGGGTCGAGGTCTAGGAAGGGCCCTGGCGTCGGCCCTGGGACGGGTCCGGACCGCCCCGGTCCGGCGCCCCCGCCGCGTGCTCGGCGCGGGCCGCCAGTTCGCGCAGGTGCTCCCGCAGCGCGGGCGGCTCGTGCACCTCGAAGGCGCAGTCCAGCGAGAGCAGCCGCATCGCCGTCCACTCCAGGGAGTCGGTGCGGGAACGGAGCCGGCAGCTGTGCTCGTCGATCGGCTCGACCTCGGAGTCGCCCGGCCGGAGGCCGCGGCGGACCCGCTCGGCCGGGGCGTGCACGGTGGCGACCACGGTGCCGCTCGGTGACGGGCGGTGCAGCTTGCCCGCCACGTAGGCGGCGGCGTCCTCGGCGGGGAGCGGGCGCGGGGTGAAGCGGACGCCGGTGGCGGCCGGGCCGCTCAGCCGGTCGACCCGGAAGAGCCGCCAGTCCTCGCGGTCCAGGTCGTAGCCCACCAGGTACCAGCGGCGGCCGACCGAGACCAGCCGCTCGGGCTCGACCTGCCGCCTGGTCTCGGCCCCGTCGTACGCCCGGTAGCCGAAGCGCAGCCGCTCCCGGGCGGTGACGGCGCGGGCGAGCACGGTGAGGTCCTCCGGGTCGACGGTCGGGCCGTCCCCGGTGAGCAGCGGCACGGTGGCGGAGTTGAGCGTCCCGACCCGCTGCCGCAGCCGGCCCGGCAGCACCTGGAGCAGCTTGCCGAGTGCCCGTACGGAGGCCTCCTCGATGCCGACCACGGCGTGCCCGGCCGCGGCGCGCAGCCCGACCGCGATGGCCACCGCCTCCTCGTCGTCCAGCAGCAGCGGGGGCATCGCCGTGCCCGCGACCAGCCGGTAGCCGCCGTCCGGGCCCATGCTGGCCCGCACCGGGTAGCCGAGCTCGCGCAGCCGGTCGATGTCGCGCCGGATGGTGCGGGGGCTGACGCCGAGCCGCTCGGCGAGTTCGCTGCCGGGCCACTCGCGCGGGGTCTGGAGCAGGGACAGGAGGCTCAGCAGCCGGGCCGGGGTGTCGCTCATGGCGTCCAGCATGCCCGACCAACTGGGACAGGTTCTGACCTATACGGCCGTTACTGTCGCGGACGTGGAGAAGAGCGGCGTGGACGTGGAGAAGAGCGGCGTGGACGTGAAGAAGAAAAAAGAGGAGACCGCAATGAGCACCGCGGCAGCGGACCGGCGGAGGTGGATCGCGCTGACGATCGTGATGGTGGCCTCCTTCATGGACCTGGTGGACGTCACCATCGTCAACATCGCCATCCCGAGCATCCAGCAGGACACCGGCGCCTCCTTCAGCGCCATCCAGTGGGTGACCGGCGGCTACGCGCTGGCCTTCGCGATCGGGCTGATCACCGGCGGCCGGCTGGGCGACATCCACGGCCGCAAGCGGGTGTTCCTGATCGGGATCGGCGGCTTCACGCTGGCCTCGGCGCTGTGCGGGCTGGCCTCCGGCCCGGAGATGCTGGTCGCGACCCGGCTGCTCCAGGGCGGGACGGCGGCGCTGATGGTGCCGCAGGTGCTGTCGATCATCCACGCGACCTTCCCGGCGGAGGAGCGCGGCAAGGTGTTCGGCCTGTTCGGCGCGGTGGTCGGGCTGGGCGCGGTCTCCGGTCCGCTGATCGGTGCGCTGCTCACCGAGTGGGACCTGTTCGGTCTGGCCTGGCGGCCGATCTTCCTGATCAACCTGCCGGTCGGCATCGCCGGCCTGCTGCTCGGCCGCCGCTTCATCGACGAGTCGAAGGCCGACCAGGCACTGAAGCTGGACCTGGTGGGCGTGGCGCTGGCCAGCCTCGGCCTGCTGATGCTGATCTACCCGCTGACGCACGGCCGGGAGGCCGGCTGGCCGCTGTGGGGCTACCTGTCGATGGCCGGGAGCCTGCCGGTGTTCGCGCTGTTCGTGGTGTACGAGAAGGTCAAGACGCGGCGGGACGGCTCGCCGCTGGTGGAGCTGGCGCTGTTCCGGGTGAAGTCCTTCGCGGCCGGCATCTGCGTGCAGCTGGCCTTCGGCGTGGCGCTCGGCATCTACTTCCTGGTCTGGACCCTCTACATGCAGGTCGGGCTGGGCTGGAGCCCGCTCAAGGCCGGCGCGACCGGCATCCCGTTCTCGATCGCGGTCTCCACGGCGGCCGGACTGTCGGTGCAGAAGCTGGTTCCGCGGTTCGGGCGGAAGGTCCTGCAGACCGGCGCGCTGGTGATGGCGGCGGGCGTCCTCGTCTACATCTGGGAGGCGGACCGGTACGGGACGGCGATCACGACCTGGCAGATGGTGCTGCCGCTGGTGGTGATGGGACTCGGGATGGGTCTGATCGTCGCGCCGATCACCGACGCGGTGCTGGCGGAGGTTCCGCGCGAGCACGCCGGTTCGGCGTCCGGGCTGATCAACACCGTGCAGCAGGTGGGCAACGCGCTCGGGCTCGGCCTGGTGTCGGTGGCCTTCTTCGGGGCGATGGACGACGTGGTCGCGCCGGAGGCGGTCGGGGCGGCGTTCGGCGGGGCCTTCGTGAACGCGATGTGGTGGGTCGCCGGGGTGCTGCTCGCCGTCTTCCTGCTGATGTTCGCGCTGCCGCGGCGGCGCAAGGCGGCCGGGGCCGTGGCCGGCTCCACCGCCGAGGAGCGGGAGCCCGTCCTGATCTGACGGAGCGCTCCCGTTCGCGGGCCCCGGTCGCGCGGCGCGGCCGGGGCCCGCGTCGCGCTCTGGGAGGGCCCGGCCCCGACGCGGTCGGCCGGGTGGGTCGACCGTTGGCACGGGCGGCCGGGCCGTCGGTCAGCGCGCACCGGTCGGGGCGGGGGCGGCGGTCGTACGGGTGGTGGTGCGCGGCTTGGCGGCGGCCTTGGCCTCCTTCGCGACGCGCTTCATCTCCTGCTTGAACTCACGTACCAGGGTGAGGGATTCGGGGCCGGTGATGTCCGCGACCGAGCGGTGCGCACCCTCCTCGCCGTACGCGCCGGCCGCCTCGCGCCAGCCCTCCGGCCGCACCCCGTACTGCTTGCCGAGCAGGGCCAGGAAGATCTGCGACTTCTGCTTGCCGAAGCCGGGCAGGGCGTTGAGCCGGCTGAGCAGCTCCTTGCCGGTGCGGACGTTCTTCCACAGCGCCGCGGCGTCGCCGTCGTACTGCGCCACGAGGAACTGGCAGAGCTGCTGCACCCGTTTGGCCATCGCGGCCGGGTAGCGGTGCACCGCGGGCTTCGCGGAGAGGAGCGCGACGAACTCCTCCGGGTTGTACGTGGCGATCTCGTGGGCGTCCAGGTCGTCGTGGCCGAGGCGCTGCGCGATGGTCAGCGGGCCGGTGAACGCCCACTCCATCGGGACCTGCTGGTCCAGCAGCATGCCGACGAGCGCGGCGAGCGCGCTCCGTCCGAGCAGTTCGTCGGCCTCGGGCTGTTGTGCGAGCCGAACGGTGACGTTCACGGGCTTGCCCTCCTCGGAGTTGACGTCTGGTCGGCGCCCAGTCTGGTGGACGCGGCGTTGGCGTACAGGATCAACACGCCCGTAGCCGGGGAAGTCGTCTCTGTTCAAGGCCTTGCCAGAGCTGCATTGTTCGTTGGCGGAGCGGTTGCCAGGGGTAGCGGCGGGGTGTCGCGGACAATTTTTTGCCCGCGCCGGTCACATCCGGCGGATGCCCCGGGTCAGGGGAGTGTCGAACCGAACAGCCGTCGAATGGGAGCACTCCGATGTCCGTCGCCCACACCGTCGTCACCGTCCTCGCCGCCCTCATGGTCGGCTTCTCGGCCTACTCCGTCTTCGCCGGCGCCGAGTACGTCGTGAAGCCGCTCGCCGACTACGGCGTCCCGCGCGCCTGGTGGACCTGGCTCGGCGTCGCCAAGGCGGCCGGCGCCCTCGGCCTGCTGGCCGGCCTCGCCGTCCCGGCCGTCGGCTACGCGGCCGCGGTCGGCGTGATCCTCTACTTCCTCGGCGCCGTGATCACCGTCCTCCGCGCCCGCGCCTACGCCCACGTCCCCTTCCCCCTCGTCTACATGGCGCCCGCCGCCGCCTCCCTCGTCCTCGCCCTCGCGGCCTGAGCCGGGGCCGCCCGGCCCGCGGGGCCCGGCGCCTCGGCCCGGAACTGC
>NZ_JBIVVI010000769.1:0-4444 GCF_044757675.1 Kitasatospora sp. NPDC091257 | reverse complement strand
CCCGCCGCCGGAGCCACCGGGCTCCGGGCCCGCCCGGCCTCCCCTCACCCGCACCCAGGCTCTCCTCGGGCGCCGCCCGGCCGCCTCAGGCCCGGATCATCGGCTCCAGCACCTCGTCCACCAACCGACCGGCGAAGCCCGGCCCCATGTTCTCCAGCCCGCGGATCTTGACCTGGTAGAGCAGTACCGCCGGGATGACGTCCGCCACCAGGGGGGTGGCCGCGCCGGGCCGGACGTCGCCGCGCTCGGCGCCGCGTCGCAGGATCTCCAGGATGGTCCGCGCGGTCGGCTCGATGACCCGGTCGGTGACGAAGGCCTTGAAGACCTCGGCCCGCTCGTGGTCGATCTCGCCCATCAGGGCATTGAGCGCGGAGCCCACCCGGGAGGTCATCGCCTTCGTGAACCCCTCGACGAGCCGGTGGAGTTCGTCCCGTGCGGACCCGAGGTCGGGGGTGTCGTAAGGGCGTGGGAGAGTGGCGTCCAGGGCGTCGAGAACGAGTTCGTCCTTGGACGCCCAGCGCCGGTAGAGCGCGGCCTTCCCGGTCCGCGCCGCACTGGCGACCCCTTCCATGGTCAGCCGCGCGTATCCGCCGGAGGTGAGCTGGTCGAGCGCGGCCTCGAAGATCGCCGCCTCCAGTTCCTTCCCCCGGCGCCGCGCCGGCCGCCTCAGTGCCTGGTGGGCGGCCCGCACCGGACAGAAGGCCGGGTCCGCGCCCGGCCTGCCGCCCGGCTCCGCGCCGGCTCCGACGCCCTGCCCCGTGACCGCCGCCCCGGCGTCCGCCTCCGCAGGCCGAAGAGTCGCCTCCCCCGACGCCGGGTCCGCCTGGCCGGCCGAGTCCGCCGGCCCTCCCGGAGAACCCCCCGGGGCACCTCCCCGCGACCGACCGGACCGGTCCGCCACCAGGCGCCGCACCAACCGCTCCATCGCCACCATCCTTAAGGAACGCTTGCGTTCACAATCACGGCCAGGATATCGTCCCGATTAGTGAACGATCCCGTTCCTTCCCGGCCCGCGCAAGGGCGCGCGGCCGCACCCGGACCGGCGACTCCGCCGAACCGCACCACCGAGCACACAGCCAGCAGGGGGCACATTCGTGGCCATCTCCGACACGCTCAGCAAGAACTCGCCACCGCGGACGAGCCAGGGGCGGGGCAAGGGCATCACCCTGACCGTCATCGCGGCCACCCAGCTCATGGTGGTCCTCGACGCGACCATCGTGAACATCGCGCTTCCGCACATCAAGGACGCCCTGGGCTTCTCCACCACCGACCTGTCGTGGGTCATCAACGCCTACACCCTGACCTTCGGCGGGCTGCTGCTGCTCGGCGGTCGCGCGGGCGACATCCTCGGCCGCCGCCGGGTGTTCATCTTCGGCACTCTGCTGTTCGGCCTGGCCTCGCTGCTCGGTGGTTTCGCGCAGGACAGCACTCTGCTGCTGGCCGCCCGCGCGCTCCAGGGCATCGGTGGCGCGATCTGTTCCCCGACCGCCTTCGCCCTGATCGCGACCAACTTCGACGAGGGGCCGGAACGCAACCGCGCGTTCGGCGTGTTCTCGGCGGTCGCCGGTTCGGGCGCCGCGATCGGCCTGCTGGCCGGCGGTCTGCTCACCGAGTACCTGAACTGGCGCTGGGTGTTCTTCGTCAACGTGCCGATCGCGATCCTGATCGCGATAGCCGCGCCGCGCTACATCGCCGAGTCCGAGCGCCACCCGGGCCGCTTCGACCTGCCCGGCGCGCTCACCTCGACACTCGGCCTGGTCGGCCTGGTCTACGGATTCATCCGGGCCGCCTCGGACGGCTGGTCGGACGGCATCACGCTCGGCTCCTTCGCGGCCGGCGCGATCCTGCTCGCGGCCTTCCTCGTGGTGGAGAGCCGCACCGACCAGCCGATCACCCCGATGCACCTGTTCGCCGACCGGAACCGCACCGGCGGCCTGGTGATGATGCTCTGCCTGGCCGCGGCCATGTTCGGCATCTTCTTCTACGTCGTGCTGTTCGTGCAGGGTCCGCTCGGCTACAGCCCGCTGAAGGCCGGCGTCTCCTTCCTCCCGATCAGCGTCGCGATCATCATCGCCGCGCAGATCGCCTCCAACCTCCAGGCCAAGTACGGCCCGAAGCCCTTCATGGCGGGCGGCGCGCTGCTGGTCACCGTCGGGCTCAGCTGGCTGACCCAGATGAGCAAGGACAGCGGCTACCTGGACGGGGTGCTCGGCCCCACGGTGGTGTTCGGCTTCGGCATGGGTCTGATCTTCGTCCCGGTGATGCTGCTCTCCGTCGCCGGTGTTCCGGGCGAGGAGACCGGCGCCGCCTCCGGCCTCCTCAACTCGATGCAGCAGATCGGCGGTTCGCTCGGCCTGTCGATCCTGACCACGGTCTTCGCGCACTACGCCACGGCGGAGGCCACCGCGCAGCTGCCGAAGTTCATGGAGAGCGCGACGCCGGAGCAGTTGGCCTACCTCCAGCAGCACCACGAGTTCCCGCCGGGCACGGACGCCGCCAACACCGTGCTCACCCAGGGCATTTCGCACGGCTTCATCGTGGGCGCCGCGCTCGCGGCCGTCGCCCTGCTCGTCGCGGTCTTCGCGATCAAGGCCAAGGCCAGCGACCTGCCGAGCGGCTCCTCCGCCGTCGCGATGCACTGACACCGTCACGGCGCTCCGACACCGTCACGGCAGTCCGACGCCGTCACGATGCGGCGACACCGCGGCCCGCGGCCGCGACACCGCGACACCGCGCGACAAGCCACAACCAGGCGCAACAAGCCGCCGCAAGACGCAGGGCCGGCCGGGAGCAGCACGCTCCCGACCGGCCCTGCCGCCGTCCACGGGCCCCCGCCCCGGTCGTCCTACCTGTCCTCGTACGCCAGCCTCGCCCAGTCGCAGGCCGTGCGGCCGGGCGCCGTCGAGTCCATCAGCGGCCGCTCCGCCAGGATCTCCCGGGCCCGGGCGGCCGCCAGGTTGGTCGCGTACCAGGGCTTCGACGCTCCGCCCACGCCCTGACCGATCAGCTGCAGCGCACAGCTCCGCTGCGGCTCGGGGAGCCGGTCCAGGGCGGGCACCGCGTCCGCCGCGAGCCGGCGGACGTTGCGCAGGTCGATCGCCGCGGTGTGCGGGTCGGTCCGCAGCGCCCGCTCGTACCGGGTGACGTTCTGCTCGGCGACGATCGCGTCCGGGCCCATCAGGCCGTAGACCGCGACGGTGAGCATCCCGCTGAGGACGACGACGCGCGGCAGCCAGCCGGTGCGGCGGGTCAGCCCAGCCGCGATCAGCAACAGGAAGACGGCGCCCAGCCAGACCTCGACCACCAGCACCCAGAGCCGCAGCCGGGTGAGCCCGGAGGCGTCCACGTAGAACCACATCCGGCCGAGCGCCGAGGCGACCACGGCCAGCGCCAGCAGGCAGAGCAGCCCGAGCAGGATCCGCGCCATCCGGCGGTCGGCCGCGGTGCTGCGCGGCGCCCACCGCTTGGCGACCGCCACCACGACCAGCGTGAGCACGGTGATCACGCTCAGCTGCCAGAAGCCCTGCCGGGCGTACGCGGAGCGGCTCATCCCGGTGTTGCTCAGCACGGCGTCCGCACCGCCGAGCACCACCACGGCCTGGATCACGGCGAAGACGCCGAACATCAGGTTGAGCGCGACCAGCGGCAGCGCCCACTCCAGCCGGCGCCGCTCCCGGCCCGGCCGGATCACCGTGCGGTCCCAGCGGCGCGGGCCGGCGGCCATGTGCGCGAAGCCCAGCGCGGTCGCCGACCCGAGCACGAACAACACGCCGCGCCCCGGGAGTTGGTCGAGGTCGAGGTCCGGGCTGAGGCTGCCCAGCAGGTCCGCCATGGCGGCGTCGGCGCTGGCGAACAGCAGGCCGAAGACGGTCAGCAGGCCGGCGGCGACCGCGAGCGCCTTGAGCACCGGGACGATCCGGCCGCGGCCGGGCAGGTTCCGCCGGTCCACGCTCTCCCAGACCCAGACCACCGAGGGCACCAGCTGCCACAGGATGCCGGGCAGCGGGAACAGCACACCCGCCCAGCGGCGGCCGCCGTGCAGGGCCAGTGAGGCCAGCGCGAGCGCGCCGACGGTGGCCAGCGCCCCGGGCCAGGAGGCGTCCCAGCAGGCCGGAACGGCGAGCAGGGCGAGGGCGAGCAGGCTCCACGCCGCCGTCCAGGGCCGGATCCGGCGACCGGCCGCCCGGGCGGTGACCCCTGCCCCGACGGCGACGGCGGCGCCGAGCACCAGCAGGTTGGGCCCCAGGCCGTCGAAGAGCAGCCAGGCCGTCAGCAGGCCGGTGAGCAGGGCCGCCAGGGCGACCCCGGGCGTGGCCGCCGCCCGGCGTTCGGGGTCGCTCCGGCGCAGCCACGCACCGGTCGAGGGCACGGGCGCGCCGGGAACCCGGCCCGGGCCCGGCCGCCCTTGCCGGACCTGCGGCCCCTGCGGTCCCTGCGGTCCCTG
>NZ_JBIVVI010000768.1:0-4446 GCF_044757675.1 Kitasatospora sp. NPDC091257 | reverse complement strand
CCCCGGCCGAGTGCCGGGGCCACCCCTCCCGTCGTGTCCGGCGCCGCGTCCGGCGCCGCGTCCGGAGATCCGGACCCCGGACTCAGCCCTGCTGCTCGGCCCACCAGGCCCGCAGTGCCCCGACCGCCTCGTCGTGCTCCATCGGGCCGTGCTCCAGCCGGAGTTCGAGCATGTGCTTGTACGCCTTGCCGACCTGCGGGCCGGGCTTGAGGCCGAGCAGCTCCATGATCTGGTTGCCGTCCAGCGCCGGGCGGACGGCGTCCAGCTCCTCCCGCGCCTTCAGCTCGTCGATCCGGGTCTCCAGACCGTCGTAGGTGCGGGAGAGCGCGGCCGCCTTCTTCTTGTTGCGGGTGGTGCAGTCGGAGCGGGTCAGCTTGTGCAGGCGCTCCAGCAGCGGCCCGGCGTCGGTGACGTAGCGGCGCACCGCCGAGTCGGTCCACTCGCCGCCGCCGTAGCCGTGGAAGCGCAGGTGCAGCTCGACCAGGCGCGAGACGTCCTCGATGAGCTCCTTGGAGTACTTGAGCTCCCGCATCCGCTTGCGGGTCATCTTGGCGCCGACCACCTCGTGGTGGTGGAAGGAGACGCGGCCGTCCGACTCGAAGCGGCGGGTGCGCGGCTTGCCGATGTCGTGCAGCAGCGCGGCGAGCCGCAGGGTGAGGTCCGGGCCGTCCTGCTCCAGGTCGACGGCCTGCTCCAGGACGGTCAGCGAGTGCTCGTAGACGTCCTTGTGCCGGTGGTGCTCGTCCCGCTCCAGCTGCAGCGCGGGGAGCTCGGGCAGCACGTACCCGGCCAGGCCGGTGTCGACCAGCAGCCGCAGGCCCTTCACCGGGTGCTTGGCCAGCAGCAGCTTGTTCAGCTCGGCCTGGATCCGCTCGGCGGAGACGATGGTGAGCCGCTCGGCCATCGCGGTCATCGCGGCGACCACCTCGGGCGCCGGGTCGAAGTCCAGCTGGGCGGCGAAGCGGGCGGCCCGCATCATCCGCAGCGGGTCGTCGGAGAAGGACTCCTCGGGGGTGGCGGGGGTGCGCAGCACCCGGGCCTCCAGGTCCTCCAGACCGTGGTGCGGGTCGACGAAGCCGCGGCCGGGCAGGTCGACGGCCATCGCGTTGACGGTGAAGTCCCGGCGGACCAGGTCCTCCCCGATGGTGTCGCCGTAGCTGACCTCGGGCTTGCGCGAGGTGCGGTCGTACGCCTCGGAGCGGTAGGTGGTGATCTCGATCAGGAAGGAGCCCTCGGGGGTGTCCTTGCGGGCGCCGACCGTGCCGAAGGCGATGCCGACGTCCCAGACCGCGTCCGCCCAGCCCTTGACCAGCTTGAGCACCTGCTGCGGGCGGGCGTCGGTGGTGAAGTCCAGGTCGTTGCCGAGCCGGCCGAGCAGCGCGTCCCGGACGGACCCGCCGACCAGCGCCAGCCGGTGACCGGCCGCCTGGAACCGGCGGGCGATCTCGTCGGCGACCGGCGACACCCGCAGCAGCTCTTGGAGGCCGAGGGCCTGGGCCTCGCTCAGGCCTGGTACGACCTGGACGGCGGTGCTGGAGGGGTCGGTGTGCGCGGTGGGCTCATTGGCAGTGGACACGGCTCACAAGGGTACGTGCCCCGACAGGTCAACCGCCCGCGCGTTCTGGGCGTCTCACCCCACAGCCCGCAACACTGCGCCGCGGGCTGCATCGTTACCATGCCGGTGGACGAGTCTCGGGCACCGGACGGGGGATGCGGTGCCGCGCGCCGCCGCCGTCCGCGGGAACCCCCGCGGCAGCGGTGCGGCGACGGCGTCGGGCGGAGCGATCCAAGAGAGTCAAGCGAAGACCGTCGGGCGGACCGCGCCGGACGACAGCATCAGCAGCGAACGATCGAGAACGGCGAGGGCGAAGCGAGTGAGTGAGCCGGCACGGCACTCGGGCCTGGGGACGCACCGACAGCCTGGAGGGGCCGAGCGCCCCGCCGAGGGGCGTCATCCGGCCCGCCGGACGCGCCGGGCGGGCGCGCGCCTGGCCGCCGCCTGCGCGGCCGCCCTGACCCTCTTCACGGCCACCCCGGCCGGCGCGCTGCCCGCCGGCGGCAACGTCCGGCCGGCCGCGGACTCCACCATCACGGCCGAGTACCCGGTGGTGATGACCATCGACACGCTCAGCCCGCAGGTGGCCACCCCGAACGGCATCGTGACGATCACCGGACACGTCACCAACGCCGGCAAGTCGGCGGTCAAGGGCGCCCACGCGGCCGTCCGCAAGCCGTACTCCAACAAGCCGCTGGACCGGCGCAGCGACCTGGCCAACGTGGCCGACCGCTCCACGCCGGACGGCAAGGACGGCACCGAGCTGGACACCCCCCAGTACGCCCTGCCGGAGCTGAACCCGGGGCAGAGCCAGCCGTACACGCTGAGCGTCGCGGTGAGCGACCTCGGACTGTCCGCGAGCGGCGCGTACGAGCTCGCGGTGGACGCCTGGGGCGGGACCGCCGACAACCCGCGCGACCGCCCCCTGGGCATCGCCCGGACCTTCCTGCCGTACAACCCGGGCGGCGCCGAGGCGCAGCCGACGAAGGTCGCCACGGTCTGGCCGCTGGTGCACGCGCCGGTGGTGGCCGCCCAGACCACCACCGACAGCAACGACCAGCCCGTCTCGGTGCTGCGCGACGACAGCCTGGCCACCGAGTTCGCCCCGGGCGGCCGGCTGTACGAACTGGTCGACACCGGCGCCAAGCTGAACGGCCTGACCTGGGTGATCGACCCGGACCTGCTGGACGCCGCGCTCGCGATGACCAAGACCTACCGGGTGCAGAAGCCGGGCACCGAGGGGTCGGGCAAGTCCGTCAAGGACGACAACACCGTCCAGATGCAGCCCTCGGCCGCCGCCGTCGCCTGGCTGGACAAGCTGCGGGCCGCCGTCGCCAAGCCGGGCACCCAGGTGGTCTCGCTGCCGTACGCCGACCCGGACCTCGCCTCGATCGCCCACAACGGCTCCGACCTGACCGGGATGACCACCGCGCTGAGCAAGGCGGCCACCGCCGGCCGGCTGACCGTCGAGGGCCGGCTCGCCGTGGACACCCGGTCGGACGTCGCCTGGCCGTTCCAGGGCTACCTCGACCAGCAGATCGCCTCCCTCGCCCAGCAGTCGGGCAGCGGGCTGGTGCTGGTCAACGGCGCGAGCATGCCCGAGGCGGACTCGCTCAACTACACCCCGACCGCCGTCCGCCCGATCGGCGGCGGGCAGAGCGCCGTGGTGGCCGACGAGACCGTCTCCTCGCTCTTCGACAAGGACCTGAGCAGCCCGCAGGCGCAGACCGACGCCACCCAGCGCTTCCTCGCCGAGACCTTCGCGATCACCCACGAGCAGCCGCAGAACCAGCGCGGACTGCTGGTCCTGCCCCCGCGCGAGCTGAGCGTCGCCGGCGCCAAGGCGCTGGCGAGCGCCCTGCAGACGGCGGACGGCAAGTGGATCTCCTCGGTCAAGCTGGACGCGGTGGCCCAGTCCGCGGCCGACCCGAAGGCGAACACCGCCGTCCCGGCGCCCACCGACTACCCGACCCAGGCCCGCGCCTCGGAGCTGCCGGCGGCCGACCTGAGCCGCACCGACGACATCCAGCACGACCTGGACACCCTGATGCGGGTGCTCACCCTGCCGCAGCGGGTGCGCGGCCCGTTCAGCGCCGCGATGGTCCGCTCGCTGTCCACCGAGTGGCGCAGCCAGCCGCCGGCCGGGAGCACCTACCGCGCCGGCGTCACGAAGTACCTGAAGGAGCTGACCAGCGCCGTCCAGGTGCCGAAGAAGAACGTCGTCACCCTGGCCGGCAACACCGGTCTGCTCCAGGTCAGCGTCCGCAACGACCTGACCCAGACGGTCACCAACCTGAAGCTGGTGCTCACCTCGGCCCAGCCGAACAGGCTGCGGGTGAGCAAGGAGGAGGAGCTGGTCCTCCCGGCCTCGCAGAGCGTGACCCTGCGCTTCAACGCCGAGGCGCACAACAACGGGACGGTCGCGATGACCGCCCAGCTGTGGACCACCGGCCCCGACTCCCGGCCGTACGGCGACCCCCAGCAGTTCAAGGTCGAGGTCACCTCGGTGACCAACGGGGTGCTGTACATCTTCGCGGGCGCCGGTGTCCTGCTGCTGCTGGCCGCGCTGCGCTTCGTGCGCCAGCGCAAGCGGCGCGGCGGGCAGCCGCACGAGGACGGCGACCAGCCGGTCGGGGACGCCCCGGCGGCGGACGGCACCGGAGCGCGGGACACGGCCGAGGACACGGCGCAGGACACGGCGGAGGGCGCCTCGGAGGACACGGCGCAGGACTCCACCGCGGATCGCGCCGGGGCGGCGGAACCGGACCAGGCCGGCGGGACGGACGACACCCGAGGTGACGGTCCCGCGCAGACACCGCGCGGCAGCAGCCCGGATGGCCGGGATCGGGCCGCCGGTGATGAGAAGGTTGGTCCTTGATACCGCCGACCCC
>NZ_JBIVVI010000767.1:0-4446 GCF_044757675.1 Kitasatospora sp. NPDC091257 | reverse complement strand
GTCGGGGTCGCGGTCGCGGTCGGCGACGGGGAGCCGGTCGGCGTGGGGGTGGTGCTGCCGGTGGGCGTCGGGGACGGCGAGGGCGTGCGGGTCGGCGTGCCGGTCGGAGGCGGGGTGGGCGTCGGGTCGGGGCCGCTGCCGCCACCGGCGATGAGGAAGCGGTTGTTGGCGACGTTCCAGTGCGTGGTGAGGTAACTGCCCGGCGACGGGGAGGTGCTGTAGTAGTCGTCGTGGTTGCAGTCGAGCCGGTCGTCATGGGCGCGGTCCGGGCAGACGGTCCGCATCTGCGGGTAGTCGGGGGCGTCCGAATAGCACATCACGTCCCACTCGTCGACGCAGTGCCCGGCCTTGCTGGAGTTGGGCGCGCTGTTGTTCACCGCGCCCAGGTTGTGGCCGAGTTCGTGGGCGGCGGTGCTGCCGCTCCAGCACCCGGAGTCGGTCCGGCCGTACGAGGGACCGAAGTTGCTCAGGTTGTCCTGGCCGGGGCGCTCGTCGCCGGCGAACGTGCCGATCCCGCAGTACACCTTGGCGTCGGTGAACATCATGTACTTGCGGTCCTTGCGGTTGAACCCCTGCGCGGCGAGGGCCCGGTTGCTCGCGTTGAAGTCCTGGATCTCGGCGTCGGAGATCTGCACGTTCAGCACCGAGGCGCTGCAGTCGGACTCGGTGACGAAGCGGACGTGCCGTTCGCCGCCGGTCTCCGCGGCGCTGGCGTTGTAGATGACGTCGACGTCGGCGGACCACTTCTTGAACGAGGCAAGGTACTGGGCGAAGCGGTCGTTGCCCGGGCCGTGGACGTACACCACCTGGACGCGGTTGCCGCTGCTGCCGTCGCCCTCGCAGACCAGCTTCGACCCGGCGGGCACGGCCGCTCCGGCCGGGGCAGCGTCCGCGGCGGTGCCGGCGCCGCCGAGCAGTGCCTTCTGCGTGGCGTCCAGGACGGGCGTGGAGCCCTTCAGCAGGTCGGCGGCGGCGGGTGCCTGGGCTCCGGCCGCGGGGGTGAGCGCGGGCGTCCGAGCGGCCGGGGCCGCGACCGGCGGGACGTCCTGGCGGATGTCCACGCCCTTGGGCGGCACGTCCGGGCCGTGGCTGCACTGGGTGCTGCCGGTGACCTCCAGCGTGCCGCCGCAGCGGTCGCTGCCCGGCAGGCTCAATCCGGCGTAGACCAGGCCGCGTTCGGGCTCGTCCTTGGGTATCGCCTTGAGCGGCGCGGCCTTCTGGTCCCGCTTCGGGGCGGGCGCCTGGGTGGCCCCCTCGGCGGTGCCGGTCTCCCCCGGTCCGCCGTCGTAGCCGACCAGCCCGGCCTGCGTCCCCGAACCGTCGACCCCGTCGGCCGCGGCCGTGACGGCGCCGTTCAGGGCCGCCGGCTCCAGCGCGGTGCGGATGCCGAGCGTTCCCGCCAGCAGCCCTGCCGCCACCGCCGCGGCGACCAGTGCGCTCCTGCGGGTGAGCCTGCGGCGCTTGCGCCGGCGAAGCTCGGTGCTCCGGTGTCCCATCGCGTTCCTTTCCTCGTGCGACGACCCGGACCCTGTGGTGAAGGGGTCCGGGCCTTCCGACACTCCGGAGAGCACGCGGGACGACCGGCAATAACAGAAACATCTTGCGAAAATATTCAGCGCGTTCGAACCGCGGGCGACGGCGGCGCCGGTTCCAGCCGGGGTGGTCCGGAGCCTGGCGACGGACCGTGCCGCACGGCCAAGAGGTGATCCGGTCGGCGAAGTGAGTGCCTTCGCCGACCGGATCACCTCAGAGGTCAGTGCCCAGTGCCCGGTGCTCAGTGCCCGGTGCCGACACGGTCAGAAGATGAGCTTCCAGCCGTCGATGCGGCCCGAGTCGGTGCGGTACATGTCCTGCACCCGGAGCCGCCAGGTGCCGTTGGCGAGCTGGGCGGAGGCGTCGACCGTGTAGGTCTCGATGACGTTGTCGCCCGAGTCGCCGAGGTTGCTCTTCTTCAGCGAGTACACCGTGCCGTCCGGGCCGACCAGGTCGACGACCAGGTCACCGCGCCAGGTGTGCTTGATGTCCACGCCCACCTTGAGGTCGCTCGGCGCCCGGCCCGGAATCCGGTCGATGACGATGTCCGAGAAGATCGCAGGGCCCCCGTCCGGAATCGACACGGGGGTGGTGTTCGCGAAGATGCCCCGGGAGACCTTCCAGGTGAACGTCGTCGCGAGGCTGCTGTGGTGGGAGGCCTTGGCGGTGACGGTGACCGTGTACGTGCCGGTGAGGGCCGGAACGCCGGTGACGCGGCCGGTGACCGGGTGGAGCGTCAGGCCCTCGGGGAGGCCGGTCGCGTGGTAGGTGACGATGCCGGGGTTGAAGTTGGCGGCCTTGATCTGGAGATCGGCGGGGGCGCCGATCGCGGTGATCTGGCTGGCGACGGGGTCCAGCAGGAGGCCGTCGACGACGCGCGGGCCGACGTTGATGGCCGCCCAGGCGTTGGCGGTGTTCATGTAGGTCGCGCTGGTCGGCCCGTACAGGTCGGCGGCGGCCTGCAGGGTGGCGGTGCGGGCCGCCGCGTAGTTGGTCGACGAGGTCATGTAGGTGGTCAGCGCCCGGTACCAGATCTTGGCGGCCGCGTCCCGGCCGATGCCGGTCACCGGCAGGCCGTCGGAGGTCGGGGAGTCGTAGGCCACGCCGTTGACGGTCTTGCTGCCGCTGCCCTCGGAGGCCAGGTAGAACCAGTGGTTGGCCGGGCCGGAGGAGTAGTGCACGTCGACGGAGCCGAGGTCGGACGACCAGTAGTCCCTGGAGCGACCGTCCTTGGAGGGCTTGTCCATGTAGCGCAGCGGACTCCCGTCGCCCCTGATGTCGATCTTCTCGCCGACCAGGTAATCGCCCTTGTCCTCGGGGTTGTCGGCCCAGAACTCGATGGCGGCGGCCATGATGTCCGAGGTGGCCTCGTTCAGGCCGCCGGACTCACCGCTGTAGACCAGGTTCGCGGTGGCCGAGGTGACGCCGTGGGTCATCTCGTGGGCGCCGACGTCGATGGAGGTCAGCGGCTTGACGTTGCCCGCGCCGTCGCCGTAGGTCATGCAGAAGCAGCTGTCGGACCAGAACGCGTTGACGTAGTTGTTGCCGTAGTGGACCCGGGTGTAGGCGCCGACGCCGTCGTCCTTGATGCCGTTGCGGCCGTGGACGTTCTTGTAGTAGTCCCAGGTGAGCTGGGCACCGTAGGCGGCGTCCACGGCGGCGGTCTGCCGGTTGGCGACGGTGCCGTCGCCCCAGGTGTCGGTCGGATTGGTGAACAGCTTCTTGGTGGAGCTGGTGCCGTTCAGGTCGTAGGTGCTGTGGCCGCCGCGGGTGTTGTCGGTCAACGCGAAGCCGCCGCCGGCCGCCGCCGAGGTGCCGATGGTGACCTGGCCCGAGTACTTGCTGTTGCCGACGCCGGTCTCGACGCCCTGGTACTCGAAGATCTTCTTGCCGGAGTTGGCGTCGGTGATGACGTGCAGCTCGGACGGCGTGCCGTCCTCCTGCGTGCCGGTGACCACCGTCTCCCACGCGAGGCGCGGGGTGCCGGACGCGGCCCAGACCACCTTGCGGGCGCTGTCGGCCGCCGGCTCCGCGACCTTCGCGCTGCCGGCGCTGTCGAGCGCGAGGCCCTTCGCCGCCTCCGCGCTCTCCTTGGCGGTGGTGTCGACGGCGATGTCCGCCTCGGTGGCCTTGGTGACGCCCTTCGTGGAGCCGTCCGCGGCGGTGTGGACGACCAGGTCGCCGCCGAGCACCGGCAGTCCGTCGAAGGTCCGCTCGTAGCGGGTGTGCACGCTGCCGTCGGCGTCCTTGGTGACGCCCCTGGCGACCAGTGCCTCCTTCGACCCCAGCTTCAGCGACCTGGCGGTCTCCGCCAGCGACGCGTCCGCCGAGGCCAGCAACTCACCGCGCTGCTCCGGCGACAGCTGCACCGGCAGCGCGCCGGCGGTGGCCCGGGCCTCGGCGGGGGCCTGGGCGGGAGTCTCGTCGGCGATGGCGACACCGGATGTCAGAACAGCCACGATCATCGCGGCGCCGACTGTCAACGCGCCTGCGCCGGTGGTCTTTCGGGAGGATCGATTCACACTGAACTCCTTCTGCGACGGCCGCGCGGGTGCGGCCGGAGTCAGCCGGGAGGGCAGGGATGGTGCCGCCCGGTAGAGCTGGTGGTTCGAGTGGGGGACAACCTCCACGTGATCACCGCAGCGGGTGGTGCGCGTGCGACTGCAAGGGCCGCTGCGGCGATGGGACGGTACAGTGCCATCTTTGTTGGAAACACGTCACCCGTGCGGCGACAAGTTGGCCGGAATGCTTCGTCATAGACGTAATGTCGAGGTAATCCACCGTCAGAAGACGGGTAATGCGGGGGAAAACAGACCGGCGCCGGCGACGGCCCCACCAGCGTGCGTGCGGTGTGACGTCTACGGGCGGGTGCCCTTGACGTTGGGCTGGGTCTTCTGGTTGTAGATCTCCTGG
>NZ_JBIVVI010000766.1:0-4449 GCF_044757675.1 Kitasatospora sp. NPDC091257 | reverse complement strand
CCCTGGACGGCGCCGAAGCGGTCGGTGGCGGCCTGCCACTCCTCGCGGGCCTGGACGATGTCCTCGTGGGACCGCCCGATGAAGTTCCACCACATACCACGTGATCCGCGTTTCTTCGCAGGTCAGGGGCGTGGTGGACCATCTGCGGTCAGCAGATCGTCAGCATCGGACGGGATGGAGACCGCACACGATGGCCCCGAGGACCCTGGCCCGCGGCATGGGCACCTTCTTCAAGACCTGCGAGCACCCGCAGGCGCGGTGGTCGAAGTGCCCGCACGACTACAAGATCCGCTTCCGCAACGCCGCCGGGAGGCAGACCGAGGAGTCCGGCTTCGCCACCCAGGACAAAGCGATCGACCGGCTCACCGAGATCTACCGGGCGAAGCGCGAGAACCCCTGGAGCCAGAGCAAGGCCGAGCGCAACCGCAAGTACGGCGCGATGAACTTCGGAACGTACACCGAGGAGTGGAAGGCCGGCCAGCGCGCGCTTGCCCCGGCATCGCTGAGGCACCTCGACTCCCTGCTGGAACACCACCTCAACCCCGCCTTCCACAGCCGTCGGATGGCCACCTTCGACCACAAGGTCGTCGACGCCTTCATCCAGACCATGGAGCGCAACGGTGTCGGCCTGGCCACCCAGTCCAACGCCTTCGACAAGCTCAAGGCGATCCTGCTCGACGCCCACCGGCTCGGCCTCTACCCGGAGAACCCGCTCGACGGCGTCACCCCGCCCCAGTACGACCCGAAACGCGCCGTCATTCCTTCGCTCATCCAGCTCGGCGGTATACGCGAAGCCGGTGACGAGACCTTCAACCTGGTCGCCGAGCTGATGAGCGGCTGCGGCCTGCGCAACGGCGAGGCCCTTGCCGTCAACATCAACAACATCGTCGCCGACGACGTCTACCGCGTCACCGAGCAGGTCAACCAGACGACCAAGGACTACGCGCCGCTCAAGCACCGCAAGGAGGGCGACTACCGGGACGTCCCGCTGCCGTCCCGCACCCGCATCCGCCTGCTGACGTACGCGGACACCCACGGCACCATCGACGGCTATCCGCTTCGCCACCCGCTAGACATCAGCAAGCCCTACCCGTCCTACTACCTGCAGAACCAGTGGGACCGGATCAAGCGCGCCGGCGACGTCGACATCCCCGACGGCATGACGCTCTACGGCCTGCGCCACTTCTTCGCCTCGAACTGCCTCAGCCACAACATCCCGATCACGGATGTCGCCGATCGGATGGGGCACAAGAGCATCGACGTCACCTTCAAGATCTACCGCCACCTCATGCCGGGCTCCATCGGGCACGGCGCCCAGGTCCTCGACCTCGGGCTCGCGGCCTGAAGTGCGTGGGGCCCTGTCCGTCGCCGAACAGGGCCCCACACGTGTCGTTGTCCGACATCAGCCGCCGGACATCCGCTGCTGCTTCACCCAGGCATTGACCTCGGTGACCTTGAACTGCAGCTTCGCATTGCGCCCGCTCCCGAAGCGGTACGGGATGAGGCCGACCTTGGGCGCCTCGCGATAGACCCACTGGACGGACATGTTCAGGTGCTCTGCGGTCTGCTTGACGGTCATGAAGTGTGTGGACACGAGCTCTCCTCAGGGTTGGCGGGTCGCCGCAGGTGTCCAAAGTTGCTTCCGTAGTGGCGGTTTGGGAGTGCCGTGGTCTCGTGGTAGGTTGCCATCGCCATGCAGGTCCGGGCTTCAGTGCCGGGTCTGACAGCGCCGCTTGGTCGACCATGCGCGCGGATTCGTAGTCCGAGCGACACGTCGCTGTGCGGATTCTCCCTATCCCTGGTGGCGCTGACGCACGAGTGCGCGCAGCGGCACCGCTCATGAGAGGTCCGGCAGGACAGAACGATGGTCAACTCCTTCATTGCGCACACCAGCCCGGGGCGTAGCCGGGTCTTCGCCCTCCACAAGGACCCGCACGATCGTCTGGAGGCGGTCACCACGCTGGGCGGGGACGACGTTCGGCTGACCGAGGATCTCGTCGGGGTGCTCAACACATACTTGGCGGACCGCGATGACGTCGCGCTGCAGGCTGTGCTGGACAGCCTTCCCAAGGCTGTCCAGATGGCCACGAGGCGGTACCTCAAGGACGAGTGCCCGCCGGAGATGGGAGCTTTCACCAGCTTCGGGCCGATCGAGATCGTCCGCGAGGCCGTCTGCTTCAGCCGGATCGACGACGAACTCGAGGACTACCTCCAAGGTGCCTACATGATCGGCCTGGGAATCCGCATGTCGAACGAGCGCGACAGTGATGGCGACGTCGACTGGGTGGTCCAGCTGCGCAACGACGAGGTCTCCGTGCCGGCCAGCGCCGAGCCACGTTCGTGGGAACTCCCCTCCGGAGTCGCGCTCTTGGAGACCTGGACCAGCAAGGAGCCACATCCCGGGCTGGGACCCGTTCGTGCTGCCCTCGGCGTGGCAGCCAGGGCGAGCGCCGACGGCCAGTGGGTGAGGATTCACACGCTGCTCCACAGCCATCGCGACGTCGACTACGAGGGCAGTGGCACCTCGGAATTCGTCGTCGACGTCTTCGATGCGCCGATCCCGCAGCAGGACCCTGAAGACTAGACCGTGACAACGCCGCGTCGTCCGCTGGACGTGCCGGGTCTGGCCGGCGGGCGACGCGGCGGAGCGTAGACGGGGGATCCGACGGCTATAGGGGGTCTCCGCTCTGCCAGCCGGGAGGCACGCGCCACCGCATGGTTCGGGACGGCCGACGCAGACACGATCGCCGGGCCGGAGGGCGGCGCCGAGGTACGAGCCGGTGTCGGGAGGCCGACCCCACACGTGCTCTTTACGTGACGCGCGCACCTCGTCCACCCTGGATCGATCAGCGGTTGGGATCGACCGACGGCGAAGGGGGACGCATGTCGAAAGGCACGTCGGGGGAGTACTGGTCGGAGCCTGAACTGCCGAGCGTCTTCAAGCACGCGCTGCTGAGCCGCTACATGCCCAAGTTCGGCGGGATGACCGGAGCGTACGGCAGGCGGGTGACCTACCTCGACGGCTACGCGGGCGAGGGTCGGTACGAGAACGGCGAGCCGGGCTCGGCCGCCCGGATCCTGCAGATCGCGGCGGACCTCCAGGCCAAGGCGGGTATTCACTGGACCTGCTTCTTCGCGGAGAAGTCAGCGCCGTCCTTCGCTCAACTCGGCTCGCTGGTCGCGGAGTACCAGGCGCGAGGGGTCGATGCCAGGGCGTTTCGGGGAGACGTCCTCGGTTACTTCGACGAGGTGCTCGCCGCCGCGACCGGTCAGCCGTTGTTCCTCTTCCTCGATCCCTGCGGGCTCGCCTTGCCGTTCGAGCGTCTCGTGGATGTGCTCGCCAAAGGCCGGCCCGGGCCCAAACCGCCGACCGAGTTCCTCCTGAACTTCAGCATGATGGCGATCCGCCGCATCGGCGGCAACTCGCAGTCGTCCAAGGGAATCGAGCGCACCAACCAGCGCCTCGACGAGGTGTGCGGCGGCCTATGGTGGCGTGACTTCTTCGCGGGCGGCTACACCCGGGAGGCTGACGAGAAGGTCGCCGCGGAGTACAGCGCCAGGCTGGGCAAAGCCGTCGGCATGCAGATGCGCTCCGTGCCGGTCACAAAGGCGCCTGGTCAAAAGGCCGTCTACAACTTGGTGTTCGGCACCCGCCGCCAGCACGGCCTGTGGGCGTTCGGCGACGCCCACGCCCGGGCCCGTGACACTTGGTGGCAGCAACTCGAACTCCAGGAGGAGGCGACGGACGACGGGTTGTTCCCCGTGGTCAGTCTGCAACGGCCCGACCCGCAGAAGGTCCGCGATCTCGCCGTGCCCGCGATGGCCGACAACCTCGCTCGTCTGTTGCGTCGCGGCCGCACCATCAGGTTGGTCGACCACACGCTGGAGGTGTTCGGCGAGTACTACGGTCAGGTCACCGAGACCGCGGCGCGCGATGCGATCAAGCTGCTGCACCGTCGGGGTGGGACACCGAGCGACGGCATGAGTCATCAGCGCGAAAAGGTCTACGACCTGCTGGTGAGGCCACCACTCACGCGCTGACCGACAACGGCATCTGGTCCCAGGTCCGTCCGTCCAGGAGGCGACCGCCGGCCTTGGGCGTGCGACCGCCCCACTGCTTGAAGAAGAACGCTACCTCCTTCTCCAGGCAGGCGTCGCGCACCTGCCGGGCCCAGGCCGCCTCCATCGGGCGGTGGGCGGGACCCGACTCGCCACCGGCGATCACCCAGTGGATTCCGTCCAGGTCGAGCCCGTCGAGCGGACCGAGTAGCGGTTCGCAGGACAGGAACCGCACGGCGGCCGGGACGGCCCGCAGGTCGTCGACCCGGTCGAGTTCGGCCGCGGTCTCGACCGACACCCCCATCCACAGGTTCGCCGGCCAGTCCAGCCGGTCGGCAACCCGCCGCAGCCTCCTGGCCCGCTTGGTGAGCACCTGGTAGGTGTGCTGAG
>NZ_JBIVVI010000765.1:0-4456 GCF_044757675.1 Kitasatospora sp. NPDC091257 | reverse complement strand
TGGCGGGGCGCCTTGAAGCCGTGGTTCTCGGGGTTGTGGTCGTGCGGTGGCGCGGGGGCGGCGGTGGGGCTCCCCTTCCGGGTGGGTGTGGGGGTGGGGGTCGGGGTCTCGCCGGGGCAGGGGAAGTCGACCGGCCCGCCCTGGGCCGAGGGCGCGGCGGTGGTCGCGGCCGTCGTCGGCGTGGCGGCGCCGGTGTCCTGGGCGGTGTCCACGTGCTTCGTCCCGCACCCCGCCGCCAGCACGGCGAGCGCCGCCAGTGCCGGTATGCCGAGGCGCCCCCGCCGGGTCCTGATCGTCGTCATCCCGTGATCATGCCCCGGGCGGCCGACCCGCGCCACCTCCGCGGCCGCACCGGTCGAACCGCCCGGCAGCGCAAGCGTGTTGTGCGGATTCCGTGCCCGCCGGCCGCGCCGCGGTGCGCCGGGCAGGCGCCGGGCAGGGTCGCCGGCCCGCCCGGGACCGCCGCCACCGCCACCGCCACCGGAGGCTCGTTCGATGCGGACGCCCGGGCACCCGATGCCCGTTCCGCCGTTGGAGTGCTCTGCCTCCGCCCACCGCGACATCCGCGACGCTCGGCCGCCCCGTGCGCCGCGCGGCCCACTAGGTTCCTGCCGTGGACGAAACCAGGGCTTCGAACGGGCGCGAGCCGTCCGCCGGCGAGCGCGTCGCGACCCGCCTGGACGCACGGCTGCCGGTCACGGAGGCGGGCCGGGAGCTGCTGCGCAAGGTCTTCCCGGACCACTGGTCCTTCCTGCTCGGCGAACTCGCGCTGTACAGCTTCGTGGTGCTGCTGCTGACCGGCGTCTACCTGACGTTCTTCTTCCAGCCGAGCATGAACGAGGTCGTCTACCGGGGCGCCTACCTGCCGCTCGACGGCGTCCGGGTGTCCGAGGCGTACGCGTCCACCCTGCGGATCAGCTTCGAGGTGCGGGGCGGGTTGATGATCCGTCAGATCCACCACTGGTCGGCGCTGCTGTTCGCCTCCGCGATCGGTGTGCACCTGCTGCGGGTGTTCTTCACCGGGGCGTTCCGCCGCCCGCGCGAGCTCAACTGGGTGATCGGGGTGACGCTGTTCAACCTCGCGCTGCTGGAGGGGTTCTCCGGCTACTCGCTGCCGGACGACACCCTCTCCGGCACCGGCCTGCGGATCGCCGAGGGCGTCCTGCTGTCGGTGCCGCTGGTCGGCAGCTACCTCACCCTGTTCGCCTTCGGCGGCGAGTTCCCCGGTCACGAGGTCATCCCCCGGCTGTTCACCGTGCACGTCCTCCTGGTCCCGGGCCTGCTGCTGGCCCTGCTCGGGGCGCACCTGACGCTGGTGGTGGTGCTGAAGCACACCCACTGGGCCGCCCCCGGCCGCACCAACCGCAACGTGGTGGGGATGCCGTTCTTCCCCCAGTTCCTCACCCGCACGGTGGGCCTGATGTTCGCGGTGGGCGGCGTGATGGCGCTGTCGGCCTTCCTCGCCGAGGTCAACCCGATCTGGCGGTACGGCTCCTACCGCCCCGACGTGGTCGGCACGGGCGCGCAGCCGGACTGGTACATCGGCTTCATCGAGGGGGCGCTGCGCCTGATGCCGGCCACCGAGACCAGGCTGCTCGGGCACACCGTGTCGTGGAACGTGTTCCTGCCCGCCCTGGTGGTGCCCGGTCTGCTGTTCGCGGCGCTGTACGCCTATCCCTTCGTCGAACGGTGGCTCGACCCCGGGACCGGCGAGCACCACCTGTGCGACCGCCCGCGCAACCGGCCCACCCGCACCGCGCTGGGCACCGCCGGGATCACCGTCTACGCGGTGCTGCTGATCGCCGGCGGCAACGACGTCATCGCGTACGCCTTCGAGCTCTCCGTGAACGCGCTCACCGTGGTGCTGCGGACGGCCCTGGTGGTGCTGCCGCCGGTGGTCTTCGTACTCACCCGGCGCCTCTGCCTGGCCCTGCAGGCCCGGGACCGCTCCCGGCTGCTGGACGGCGACGAGACCGGCCGGATCGACCAGTCGCACGACGGCGGTTTCTCCGGCCACCGCCGCCCGGTCCCCGAGGCCGAGCGGTACGTGCTGCTGGCGCGCTCCGCGGCGGATCCGGTCACGGCCCTCCAGGGGGCGCCGCGGCACGAGCGGGTACGGGCCGCGGCGAGCTCCTGGTTCCACCGCGACCGGGTCGAACTCCCCTCCACCGAGCGGGAGTCGGAGCGGATGGCGGCCGTCCTCACCGCCCCGGCCCACCCCGCCGCCCCGACCCTCCGGGCGCCCGAACCCGCCCCGGGCGGCCCGCTCCGGCGGCTGCTGCGCCGGCTCAGCCCGCGTCGTGGTCACGGTACTGGAAGATGAAGCCGGCGACGGCGAACCCGAGCACCAGGGCGCCGACCACGATCAGCCACCGGGCGAAGACCAGTCCCAGGGCGAAGACCGTCACACCGACCGCCGCGAGGACCGGACAGCCGCTGCGGGCCGGGAAGAACCCCACCGGCCCGGCGGCCTCGGCGATCTCGGCCTCCTTGCGGTCCTGCGCCCGGCCGCCGCCCAGCCGCCGGTGCTGGACGAACCAGAACAGCGCGACCAGGCCGGACATCATGAACGCCACCGCCAGGATCGCCTTGCCGGCCGGCTCCCGGGCCCAGAGGCCGTAGACCAGCCCGGTCACCGCGAAGAACGCCGTCATGACGGCGAACAGCCATCCCTCCGCCTTCACCGCCCGCTCCCTCGTCCGCTCCCCGGCCCACCTGAACGGCCGTGCGGCACACCGGCGTTGCCGCTCGACGGCTCCTCCGACGGCACCTCAGGATGGTGCAGGTCGAAGGCCGGCGACTCGGAGCGGATCCGGGGCAGCGCGTGGAAGTTGTGCGACGGCGGCGGGCAGGAGGTGGCCCACTCCAGCGACCGGCCCCAGCCCCACGGATCGTCCTCGGCGACCTTCTCGCCGTACCTGGTGGTCCGCCAGACGTTGAAGAAGAACGGCAGGTTGGAGATCCCGAGCAGGAACGAGCCGATCGAGGCGCAGACGTTCAGGGCCGTGAAGTCGTCCACCGCCAGGTAGCTCGCGTAGCGGCGCGGCATCCCCTGGGCGCCGAGCCAGTGCATCACCAGGAAGGTGGTCTGGAACCCCGTGAACAGCATCCAGAAGTGGACCTTGCCCAGCCGCTCGTCGAGCATCTTCCCGGTGAGCTTCGGCCACCAGAAGTAGAAGCCCCCGAAGGTGGCGAAGACGACCGTCCCGAACAGTACGTAGTGCAGGTGGGCCACCACGAAGTAGCTGTCGGTGACGTGGAAGTCGATCGGCGGCGCGGCCAGCAGCACCCCGCTCAGCCCGCCGAACAGGAAGGTCACCAGGAAGCCGATCGACCAGAGCATCGGGGTCTCGAAGGACAGCGAGCCGTTCCACATCGTCCCGACCCAGTTGAAGAACTTCACCCCGGTGGGCACCGCGATCAGGAAGGACATCATCGAGAAGAACGGCAGCAGCACCTGGCCGGTGGCGAACATGTGGTGGGCCCACACCGACATGGACAGTGCGGTGATGGCGATGGTCGCGCCGATCATGCCGTAGTAGCCGAACAGCGGCTTGCGGCTGAACACCGGGATGATCTCGCTGATGATGCCGAAGAACGGCACCGCGACGATGTACACCTCCGGGTGGCCGAAGAACCAGAACAGGTGCTGCCACAGCAGCGCCCCGCCGTTCGCCGCGTCGAAGGCGTGCGCGCCGAACTTGCGGTCCGCCTCCAGGCAGAGCAGTGCGGCGGTCAGCACCGGGAAGGCCAGCAGCACCATGACGGAGGTGAACAGCACGTTCCAGGTGAAGATCGGCATCCGGAACAGCGTCATGCCCGGCGCCCGCAGGCAGGTGATGGTGGTGATGAAGTTGACCGACCCGAGGATGGTGCCGAGGCCGGCCACCACCAGGCCGAGCGCCCACAGGTCCCCGCCCGCCCCGGGCGAGAACAGCGGCCCGTTCAGCGGCGCGTACGCGAACCAGCCGAACGAGGGCGCGCCCCCGGTGGTGAGGAAGCCGCTCAGTACCATCAGCCCGCCCAGCAGGAAGGCCCAGTAGGTGAAGGCGTTCAGCCGGGGGAAGGCGACGTCCGGCGAGCCGATCTGCAGCGGCATGATCGCGTTGGCGAACCCGGCGAAGGTCGGGGTGGCGAACAGCAGCAGCATGATCGTGCCGTGCATGGTGAACAGCTGGTTGTACCGCTCGTTCGACAGCAGCCCGGTGTCCGGCCCCATCAGCTGGGCCCGCATCAGCAGCGCGAGCACGCCTCCGACCAGGAAGAAGCCGAAGGCCGTCGCCAGGTAGAGGTTCCCGATGACCTTGTGGTCCGTGGTGAACAGCCAGCGCAGCAGCGTGCTGCCCTGCCGGACCCGCGCCCGGGTGCGGTCCTGCGCCCGGGGCGGCGCGGTGGACGAAGCGCTCATGGAACCTCCGCAGCGGAGCCGGTGACGCCCCCGGTCGCGGCGCCGACC
>NZ_JBIVVI010000764.1:0-4461 GCF_044757675.1 Kitasatospora sp. NPDC091257 | reverse complement strand
TCCAGCAGCCCCTCCCTCCCGAGCCGGTCGACCAGGCCGCCGAGTTGCTCGCCCCCGCGCTCGCCGAGCCGCTGCTGGTGATCGAGCGCCCACCGCTGCCGCAGGCCGCCCTGCCCGCCCTCCACCGCGCCGAGCTGGCCGCCGACTTCGCCGAGCCCGCCCCCGGCGGCGCCGACCCCGAACCACCCGTCCCCGCCCGCTACGCGGCGGACCTGTCCGTGCTGCCGCAGATCGAGGTTCCCGAATGACCGACGCACCCGCCGACGCACCCACCGGCACGCCCGCCGGCACGCCCGCCGCAGACCCGCTCGACGGCCGCCGGCGGCTGGAGATCCCGCCCGGCGTCGAGGACGTCGACCTGGAGCAGGCGTTCGGCCGGCTGCTCTTCCGGGCCTCGCTGCTGGGGAGCAAGCTGACGGAGCAGAAGCAGGCCGCCCGGGCCGAGCAGCGCGAACTGCTGGGCATCCTGGTCGAGGTGGACGACGCGCTCGCCGCCCTCGGCCTGGACCGCGAGCTGGTGGCGCTCGGGCGCGGCGCCGGACTGGAGGCCACCCGGCGGCGGTTGCTCGGGCAGCTCGCCAAGGCCAAGGTGCGGCCGATGCGGCTGGAGGGCATGACGGCGGACCCGGACCTGACCGAGATCGTGGGCACCGAGCCCCGCGCCGGGGTGGCGCCGGAAACGGTGGTGCGGACGGTGGTGACCGGGTTCTTCTGGGGGGACGAAGTGCTGCGCCGGGCCCAGGTGGTGGTCGCCGCGCCGGAGCCGGAGCCGGACCCGCAGCCGCGGCTGGAGGACGGGGCGGCGGAGGCGCACTTCCCGGTCCCGCTGCCGGAACCGGAGACGCCCGAGGCCACCGAAGCCGCCCCGCCCGCCACCGACACCGAAGCCGCCCCGCCCGCCACCGCCGCCGATACCGCCGACGCCACCGCGCCGGTCACCCGGGCCCAGCCCAAGGCGGCCCCGCCCCGGGCCCGCCGCCGGGGCAGGGCCGTGGCCAAGCAGGCCAAGCGCAAGAAGTAGCCAGGACCACGAGGGGCAAGAGGGGAACGACATGTACCGCACACTCGGCATCGACCTGGGCACCACCAACTCCGTGGTCGCCCACCTGCGCCGGGGCGAGCCGGAGATCATCTTCAACCGGCAGAACCAGGAGGCCACGCCGTCCGTGGTCGGCAGTGGCCGCAAGGGCGAGCTGCTGGTGGGCTCCACCGCGCGCAGCCGGATCGCCGTCGACGGCGTCAACGTGATCCGCTCGGTCAAGCGCTTCATGGGCCGCAAGTTCAAGGACCCGCAGGTGCAGGCGGCCCTGAAGGAGGTGGACTACAAGGTCACCGCGGGCACCGACGGCGACGTCAACGTCTGGTTCAACGGCCGCTCGTACACCCCGATCGAGATCTCCGCGATCATCCTGCACCGCCTCAAGGAGGACGCCGAGCAGCGCTTCGGCGAGCCCTTCCACCGCGCCGTCATCACCGTCCCCGCCTACTTCGGCGAGCGGCAGGTCGCCGCCACCCAGGAGGCGGGCCGGATGGCCGGCCTGCACGTGCTGCGGATCATCAACGAGCCGACCGCCGCCGCCCTCGCCTACGGCATCACCTCCGAGGCGGGCGACGAGGGGCGGACCGTCCTGGTCTACGACCTCGGCGGCGGCACCTTCGACATCTCCATCCTGCTGCTGGTGCCCGGCTCGGTCTCGGTACTCGGCATCGAGGGCGACAACCTGCTCGGCGGCGACGACTTCGACCGCGGGATCACCACCGCGCTGCTGGAGGACATCCGCGAGGAGTACGGCGCGGAGTACCAGCCCGACCTGCGCGACCGTCCGAAGATCGCCGCCACCGCCGAGACCATCAAGATCGAGCTCTCCAATCAGGAGTCCTCCGAGGTCATCCTGCCGGGCCTGGGCGCCGGGCAGCTGGTGCTGGAGACGGAGTTCGAGCGGGCCCGCTTCGAGGAGCTGATCGAGGCCCGGATCGAGCGCACCATCGAACTGACCCACAAGGCCATCATGCAGGCCAACCTGACGGTCGGGGACATCGACGAGGTGGTGCTGGTCGGCGGCTCGACCGCGATCCCGCTGGTCGCCCGCCGGCTCGGCGAGGTCTTCGGCCCGCGCCGGATCCGGCGCGGCGTCAACCCGATGCAGTGCGTGGCGCTCGGCGCGGCCGTCCAGTCCGCGCTGGTCGGCGAGGTGGAGTGCCCCGAGTGCCGGGCCCCCGGCGACCTGTCCGCCTCCAACTGCGCCAACTGCGCCACCACCCTGCTCGGCGGCGCCCGGGTCTCCTGCCCGACCTGCCACATCCCGGTCGACGCCGACTCCGCCGCCTGCCCCAAGTGCGAGCGGGCGCTGGACGGTTCGGGCGCCACCGGGGCCGGCGCGACGGTCCCGCAGCAGACCCGGGCCACCGCCGTGGTGCACGGCGGCAACTGCCCGCGCTGCGGCACTCCGGCCGCCCCCGGCGTCACCGCCTGCGAACTGTGCGGCGAACCGCTCAACTCGGCCGCCCCCGGCCACACCAAGGTGGCCGGCACCGCCGCCGAGGACGTGGGCCTGCGCTGCGCCTCCTGCGGCCTGGTGAATCCGCCCGGCTGCGAGGTCTGCCCGGGCTGCGGCGAGCTGGCGCAGGTCACCAACCCGTTCGACATCACCCCGAAGAACCTCGGCATCGAGCTGAACGACGGCCGCCTCGCCGTCATCATCCCCAAGAACACCAGCTACCCGACGAGTTCGCCGGTCAGCCGGGAGTTCGTGGTCTCCGGCAGCGGCCGGCAGCGGCTGGAGATCGCGGTCTACGAGGGCGAGCACGAGATCGCCCAGCAGAACGAGTTGATCGGCCACCTCACCCTGCGGCTGCCCGAGGGCCTGGGCGGCCGCACTCCGGTGGAGGTCTCCTTCGGCCTCGACCGGGACCGCACCATCACCCTGTCGGTGCGGATCCAGGGCGGCGCCGAGAAGACCGTCAAGCTGGAACGGGTCACCCTCGACCCCGAGTTGAAGGTGCAGGTCGAGGAGCAGCAGCGGCAGATCGAGTCCTTCACCGACCGCTGGGGCGGCGAGCTGACCGAGGCCGAGATGCGCGAGGCACAGCGGCTGATGGACAGCCTGGACGACCTGGCGGCCGGGCAGACCCGTGGCCGGTCGGTGGACGCGGCGCTGGAGCGGGCCCAGCAGCAGCTCAAGGCCCAGCGCTGGGTGCGCGGTTCGGAGGCGTACCTGAGCCTGTTCATCCACTACTGCGAGAAGCACCTCGATCCGAGCGACCTGGACCGGCTGCGGTCGGTGGCCGCGGAGCTGCGGCTGCGCCGCGAGGCCGCCGACTGGGAGGGCGCGGTGCGCGCGGCCCAGCGGGCGGACGAGCTGTGCGACGCGCTCGGGCACACCATGCGGATGCTGACCATGTGCAACGTCTACGTGACCCAGAACATGGTCTCGCCCGCCCTGGGCCAGCTGATCATGGCCGAGCTGCGCGGGCTGGACGAGGCGGTGGAGGCGCCCAACATGGCGGAGGTCAACACCCACATGTCGAATCTGCTGGCCCTGTACGCGCAGGCGCAGCGGGAGCTGGGCAGCGAGCCGGCCCAGGAGTCGCTCGGCCCGGTCCGCCCCGAGGAGGCGGGGCCGCGATGAGCGCTGTGGACGCCTTCCCGCAGGTCCCGGCGGTCCCGGTGGCCCCGGGGGTCCGGGGGATCCCGGACGCGCCCGAGGTGCCGTGTCCGCTGTGCAGGGTCCCGGCGGATCCGCAGACCCTGCGCTGCCCCTCCTGCCGGGAGGACCTGTCGGTGCTGTTCCGGCTGCGTTACGCCGGACGGATCGACTACAACCGGGCGCTGGACGCCCTGGCGGCCGGGAACGAGTCGCTCGCCCTCGGCCTGCTGCACCGCGCGGTGGCGGCCGAGCCCGGGCTGTATCCGGCCCGGGAGCTGCTGGAATCACTGAACGTCGCCGCTCCCGCGGTGGCGGCGCGGAGGGGGCGGGAGGCCGACACGCCCTAGGACGGGGCAATCCGGCGTGCGGAGGAGCTGATCGCTTGTGATCGTGGGCGAGGTGTGATCGTCACACTTCGACCCGCTCTGCTCACAAGGAGTGACGCAATGCGTATGCGTACCACCTTCGCCGCCGCCGCCCTCGCCGCCACGGCGGTCCTCGCCGGGGCCGGCACCGCCTCCGCCGGCGAGGCCACCGCCAACGGTGCCGCCATCGGCTCGCCCGGCATCCTCTCCGGCAACGTGATCCAGGTGCCGATCAACCTGGAGGCCAACGTCTGCGGGAACTCGATCGGCATCATCTCGCTCCTCAACCCGGTCACCGGCAACACCTGCATCAACAAGTGACCCCGCGCGCTGGGGCCGCCCGTCGACCGACGGCCGGCCCCAGCGCCGCCGGCGCACAGATACGCACATCACACGAAGAACACCCCACACAAGTAGTAAAAAGGGTTTGCCGGTTGTGCGTGTAAAAA
>NZ_JBIVVI010000763.1:0-4464 GCF_044757675.1 Kitasatospora sp. NPDC091257 | reverse complement strand
CCACCGCCGCACCGCCGCCCCCCACAGCAGCCCCGAGGCCGGCCCGCTGCTCACCAGCGGCCGCGGCCGCCGACTCGACCCCGCGCCCAGCGTGCGCGACCTCCTGCGCGCCGTCGCCTCCACCCACCCCCAGCTCACCCACCTCGCCGACACCCTCACCGCCGACGGCCTCGCCGCCAGCCCCAACCCCTTCCTCGGGTAGGTCCCGCCGCCCGCACCAGGGAGCGGTGGGCGGGACCCGATGCGCACGACGTCGAGCACGTTGACCTGCGGTTCCGTGGTGGTCGAACAACGCGCCCACGATTGGAGGAACACCGGGGCCGGGCACCGAACGAGGATCCAATTGGCTGGTTGCCCAACCGATACGACCCGAGGATGTCCCCATGCGTCGTGCCCTTACAGCGGTTGCCTTGTGCGCCGCGACCGTTGCTCTCACGCTCGGAAGCGCGGGATTCGCCAACGCGGACGCCTGGGTCTACCCGCAACAGTGCCTGGACGGGGGCGGGGAGGTTTTCCAGATCGAACCCGGGCTCGGCAAGTGCGTCGGCGGGACGTACGACGGCATGGAGGTGCAGGAGCGACCCTGAGTCCATTCGATCTCCTCGCGAGTTCCTGAGCCGAGGCCGGAGACCACGGCGGGCCCGCTCACCCCCTCTTGCGGCCGCGGCGCGGGATCGCGGGAAGAAGGTCAGCGAAGTCGGGTGCGAGGTCGGTGACGGCGGCCGGTCGCCGACGTGGCGGCCGAACACCCTCAGGCCCCGCGGGGCGTTCCGCAGGCGGCTGCGCGAGTGGAGCTGGGCATCGCGAAGTCGACGCTGAGCGAGTTGTTGTCCGGCCAGTAAGGGTTGGCCGTGGCCGCGGGGACCGATGCTGCCCATCATCTGCTGGCCCGACGAGGGTTGGTGCGCCACGGATCCTGCCGCCGCCCGGGTCCGCCGATCGTTGTACGGGGGCGGCTGGTCGAGATCGAATGGCGCCGGGCGTCAGGGTGCGAATGCGAGGTAGCTTGCGGTGGCCAGTCCGGAGAAGGTGACGAGCTGGACGGGTTTGAGGCAGGAGAAGGCCGCGTGCATGGCGATGCCGGCCGCTGCGGCGTAGGGCCTGGTCTGGGGGAGGATCAGGCCGATGGGTAGCGCGAGTTCGACCACGATGACCGTGGCGGACAGCGCGCGCCAGGCCCGGATGTCGTAGGCGGTCAGGTTGCCGAGGTGTTGCTGGACGAGCCGGGGGATGGCGAACTGGCGCCGGTGGCGGAGGTCGTTCTTGACCTGGGCGTAGGTGTGGATGAACTGCGCGAGGTAGAGGCCGCTGCGGAACTGGCTGGAGCGGATCTTGTGCCAGGCCGAGTTGAGGTAGATGTCCGAGGTGGCCAGAACGAGCAGGCACTGCGCCCAGGTGTTGGCGTGGCTGGGGAAATGCGTGAGGGTGAGCCCGTGACCGAGGTCTCCCGCGAGCAGGAGGCACCCGCCGGTGAGGATGATGTAGCGGACGGCGCTGGGGCGTCGCAGGTAGGCGAACTCCGTGGCGGCGCCGGCCAGCACGATCGGCAGGGTGAGGCGTGGTGCGAGGCCCAGGGCCAGCGCCGGCGCGGCCAGGGCCCGCAGGACGAGCATCGGCCGGTGGACGGCGAACAGGACGCGGGCCCGGGTGTCGCCGTGGCGTCGGCGGGCGAAGGCGGCCTGGACCTGGCCCGGGGCGAAGCGGTTCCACCCTCCACTGGTGAAGGCGGCGGCGAAGCGGAAGGTCAGGACAGCTCCGAAGGCGATCCGGAACATCTGGAGGCGGGAGGGGTCGGTGGGGTACTGGAACCCGGAGGTGACGGCGTCAACGAACCACAACACGGCTGTTGCGCACCTCGATCCGCTGCTCGCCTCGGGCGGACAGGACACGTCCGTGACCGTCGATCCGGTCGTAGCGGCCGGTGCGTACGTAGTGGCTGATGATGGCCTGGAGTACGGGGGGCGGCAGCATGAGGCTGCCGGGTGACAGCTCCGCGTACGGGTTGACCGGCTCGGTGCGGCCGTCCTTGGTGCCGGTGAGGGTGACGATGCTGAAGGTGGCGTGGGAGAAGAGCTTCCAGCGGAACCAGCATCCGGGGCGGCGGGTGAAGCCGACGCCCATCCAGAGCATCAGGGCGAAGGTCAGGAGTTCGGCGAGTGTTGAGGGCATGACGGATCGACCTCCGGAGCGGGAGGGAGGTGGTGGAGCCCGCAGGGACGGCGGTCAGCGCTCGGGTTTCACGGGCTACTTCATGAGCGCGGTGCCTGCCTCGTCCAGGGTGAGCGCCCCGCGCAGCAGCGCGGCGACGGTCTCGGTGATGGGCATCTCGATGCCGTGGGCGCGGGCGAGGGCGACGATGGCGTCGGCGCTCTTGACGCCCTCGGTGGTCTGGCGGGTGGCGGCGGCTGCCTCGTCGACGCTCAGCCCGGTGCCGAGGTGGTGGCCGAAGGTCCGGTTGCGGGAGAGCGGGGACGAACACGTGGCGACCAGGTCGCCGAGGCCGGCCAGCCCGACCAGGGTGGCGGGGTCGGCACCGAGTGCGGTGGCCAGCCTCGACGTCTCGGCCAGGCCCCGGGTGGTGAGCAGCGCGATGGCGTTGGCGCCCATGCCCATTCCGGCGGCGATGCCGACGGCCAGGGCGGTGACGTTCTTCAGGACGCCGCCGAGTTCGCAGCCGATGACGTCGGTGCTGGTGTAGGGGCGGAAGTAGGGGGTGCGGCATGCGGCTTGGAAGCGGCGGGCCGCGTCGGCGTCGGGGCAGGCGATGGTGGCGGCGGTCGGCTGTTCGGTGACGATCTCGCGCGCGAGGTTGGGGCCGGACAGGACCGCGATGCGCTGTGGGGGGATGCCGGTGGTCTCGGCGATGACCTCGCTGGCCCGCAGCCCGGTGTGCTGCTCGATGCCTTTCATCAGTGACACCATCAGCGTGGTGGGCGGGATGAAGGGGGCCCAGGTGGTGAGGTTGGCCCGCAGGGACTGTGCGGGGATGGAGAGCACCAGGTAGTCGGCCCGGTCCAGCGCGGCTGCCGGGTCGGTGGTGGCCTTGACCATGGCGGGCAGTTCGACGTCCGGGAAGTAGCCGGGATTGCGGCCGGTGGTGTTGATGGCGGTGGCGATCTCGGGGCGCCGGGCGTGCAGGGTGACGCCGGTGCCCGCATCGGCGAGGATCTTCGCCGCGGCGGTTCCCCACGATCCGGCCGAGAGGACGGCCGCGCGGACGGCGGGGTGTGCGGGGCTCATGTCCGGTTCCTCTCGGGGATCTCCAGGCCTTCCCGGATCGTAACGGGAACGCGCGGCGGGCCGGGCGTATCCGGGGGGCGGTGCAGGGTGAGCAGGACCGCGCGGCGGCCGGGCATTGTGGGGCGGCGGCGGTGGGCTTCGGCGAGCATGCCGGCGGCCTGCTCCCTGCCGAGCTCGCGTTCCAGCTGTGCCCGGTGAACGTTCCACAGGCCGTAGAGCCGGTCCCACATCGCCGGCTCGCCCGGCCGCTCGTCCAGGTGCTCCAGCACCAGCCCGGCGGCCTGGGCCTCCTCGGCCCAGGCGGGATCGGCGGTGCGGCAAGTGGCGCGCGTCAGGGCCATGCGGCCGCCGGGGACCAGGACGCGGGCCAGCTCACGCAGGGCGGCCTGGCGGTCGGCGGCGAAGCCGAGGGCGTCCACGCACACCACGCCGTGCGCGCGTTGGTCCGGCAGGCCGGTGTCCTCCAGGGATGCGACCCTGAAGGACACCCGGGGCTGCGCCAGGCCGAAGTGCGGGATGCGGGCGGTGGCCTCGTGTACGGCGACGGGGGACAGGTCGAGGCCGACGAGGTCGGTGTCCAGGGCTCGGGCCAGCCACAGGCCGATGCCGCCGGTACCGCAGCCCGCCTCCACCAGGACCTGGCGGGGCCGCAGGCGCAGCCGCGTCACCAGCAGCCCCAGCAGGGCCCAGTCGCACGAGCCGGAGGCCCCGACCTGTTCGGGGTAGTCCTCGCCGAGTGCCTGGGCGTAGAGGCGCGCGGTGATCGAGGAACGAGAGCGGGCCGCGTGGAAGGCGTCGAACCGGCCGGCGAGCTGGGTCTCGTGAGCGACGCGGTCGGGAACGGCGTGCGGTGCGGGGGTCATCGGGGCATCGTCCTGGTCATCCGGGAGCCGGCACCCGGGCACACGACGTGCACCGCGGGCACGAGGTCGTCCGGCGCGGACAGGGCGATCGCGGCCGGCTCGTTCCCGGTGACCTGCTCGACGGCCGCCGCCGTGGCGTGCACCCGCTCGGCGAAGGACCCGCTGGCGGGCGCGAAGCCCTGAACGGCCCGCTCCCAGGGGATCAGCACTGGGCGCGCAGGCCGGGCGAGGGCCGCACCGGCCGGTGCGATGTCGCCGGGCAGGTCGTCGCGGGTCCCGGCGATCAGGGTCAGGCGCGACTGGGCGGCCTCCGTCACCGCGCGCGTGAGGGCGGTCCCCGGGCTGTGGTGGCAGCCTCCCC
>NZ_JBIVVI010000762.1:0-4468 GCF_044757675.1 Kitasatospora sp. NPDC091257 | reverse complement strand
CCTTCCGCTCTCCCCCTACGGCGAGCCGCCCGCCGAGTTCGCCGAACTGCGCGCCAAGTGCCCGGTCAGCCGGGTCCGGCTGCCCAGCGGCGACCAGGCCTGGCTGGTCACCGGCTACGACGAGGTCGTCTCCGCGCTCTCCGACCAGCGGCTGTCCCGGGCCGCGCTGCGCGAGCCGGGCGCCGTACGCACCGTCTCCGGCGAGGACTTCTCCGACAACCCGTACAACCTGCTCAACCAGGAGGGCCCCGACCACGCCCGGCTGCGCCGGCTGATCTCCCCCGCCTTCACCCCGCGCAAGGCCGAGCGCTGGCGCTCCCGGGTGGTCGAGATCGCCGACGAGCTCATCGACCGCCTGGTCGAAGGTCCCCGACCGGCCGACCTGCACCACGACTTCGCCGCCGTGCTGCCGGTCTGGGTGATCTGCGAGATGGTCGGCGCCCCGGTCGAGGACCGCCCGCTGCTCCAGCAGTGGACCGACCGGCTGGTCTCCATCACCGCCCACACCCCCGAGGAGCGGCTCGCCGCCCGCCAGGAGTCCGCCGCGTACGTCGCCGGGCTGGTCGCCGAACGCCGCGCGAACCCCGGCGAGGACCTGCTCTCCACCCTCATCTCGGCCCGCGACGACGAGGACCGCCTCGACGAGCGCGAGCTGGTCTGGCTCGGCATCAACCTGCTGGTCGCCGGCCACGACACCACCGTCAGCGCGGTCTCCCGGGCGCTGTACCAGCTGCTGCGCCACCCCGACCAGTGGCGGCTGCTCACCGAGCGCCCCGACCTGCTGGACAACGCGACCGAGGAACTCCTGCGCTACGCCCCGCCGTCCGAGATCGGCTTCATGCGGGTCGCCACCGAGGACCTGGAGCTGGCCGGCACCCCGGTCGCCAAGGGCGAGGGCGTCATCCCGGTGATGCACGCGGCCGGCCGCGACATCCGCCGGGTGGACGACCCCGAGCGGCTCGACCTCACCCGCGCCGACCCCAAGCACGTCGCCTTCGGCCACGGCGCCCACTACTGCCCCGGCGCGGGCGTCGCCCGGATGGAGCTCCAGGTCGCCTTCGGCACCCTGGCCCGCCGGCTGCCCTCGCTGCGGCTCGCGGTGCCCGCCGAGGAGGTCGAGTGGCTCGGCGGCCTGCTGACACTGCGTCCGAAGGCGCTGCCCGTCGAGTGGTGACGGGGCTCGGCGGACGCCCCGGCGACCCGGTCCGACGGCCCGTCCGTTGGGCCGGGTCGCCGCCCGCCGCCCGGCCGTTGGGACGGGATCCGGTCCGTACCGACGCCCGAAGACGGAACACCTGTCCGATCCCGAGACTTGGGGCCAGCCGGTACACCGCCCCCTCCGACCGGACCGCCCGCTCCGCCCAGGAACGAGGACCCATGCCCACCACGCGTCCCCTGGCCCTGACCGGCCACGACCTGACCCTCGCCGACATCGTCTCCGTCGCCCGGGCCCGCCCCGGCACCGCCGGACCGGTCCTCGCCCCCGCCGCCACCGGGAGGATGTCCGCCTCCGTCGCCCTCAAGGAGGACTGGCTGGCGCGCGGCATCCCGCTGTACGGCATCACCACCGGATTCGGCGACTCCGTCGGGCGGCAGATCTCCGCCGACCGCGCCGCCGCGCTCCAGCGGAACCTGATCACCTACCACCTCAACGGCACCGGCCCGACCGCCGCGCCCGAGGTCGCCCGCGCCGTCCAGCTGATCCGCGCCAACTGCCTGGGGCGCGGCCCCTCCGCGATCCGGCCCGTCGTGGTCGACACCCTGCTGCGCCACCTGGCCGCCGACATCCTGCCGCTCATCCCCGAACGGGGCTCGCTCGGCGCCAGCGGCGACCTGGTCCCGCTCTGCTACCTGGCGCACGCCCTGCTCGGCGAGGGCGACGTGCTGCACCGCGGCCGGATCCGCCCGGCCGCCGAGGCACTCGCCGAGGAGGGCATCGAACCGGTGGTGCTCGCCGCCAAGGAGGGCCTGGCACTGATCAACGGCACCTCCTTCACCTCCGCCTTCGCCGTCCTCGCCGCCCACGACGCGGCCGAACTCGCCGCCGCCGCCGACATCGCCACCGCCCTCGCCGTGGAGGCGCTGCACGGCAACGCCTCGCACTTCCACCCGTTCCTGCACCGCCAGAAGCCGCACCCCGGCCAGCTCGCCTCCGCGGCCGCGATCCGCGCCCTGCTCGACGGCTCCGAACTCGCCACCGACTACCGGGGCATCCTCGACCGCCAGGAACGCCTGGGCGACCGCGGCTTCCTCACCCACGAGCACCGCATCCAGGACCCGTACTCGCTGCGCTGCGCCCCGCACGTCACCGGCGTGCTGCGGGACACCCTGGACTGGGTGCGGCCCTGGCTGGAGACCGAGGTCAACTCCTCCACCGACAACCCGCTGTTCGACACCGAGGAGGGCCTGCTGCACCACGGCGGCAACTTCTACGCCGGCCACGTCGGCCAGGCCATGGACGGCCTCAAGACCGCCGTCGCCAACACCGCCGACCTGCTCGACCGCCAGCTCGCCCTGCTGGTCGACCCCAAGTTCAGCCGCGGCCTGCCGCCCAACCTGATCGCCCCCGCCGCCGACACCGACGCCCACGCCGGGCTCCACCACGGCTTCAAGGGCATGCAGATCGCCGCCTCCGCGATCACCGCCGAGGCGCTCAAGACCGCCGTACCCGCCTCACTGTTCTCCCGCTCCACCGAGGCGCACAACCAGGACAAGGTGAGCATGGGCACGATCGCCGCCCGCGACGCCCGTACGGTCGTCGAGCTCGCCCGCGACGTCACCGCGATCCACCTGCTCGCCGTCGCCCAGGCGGTCGAGCTGCGCGGCCTGCGCAAGGCCTCGCCCACCCTCCAGAAGGTGCACGGACTGATCCGCGAGCAGGCCCCGTTCACCGACCGCGACCGGCGGATGGACGGCGACATCGCCGCCGTGGCCGGCCTGGTCCGGGACGGTTCGCTGCGCCGCGCCGCCGGGCTCCCGGAGCCCTTCGCCGCCTGAACCCCCGCCCTTCGCCGCCCGAACCCCCGCCGTTCGCCGTCTCCCCCGCACCGGCACGTCCCCGACCGTGACTCCCACAGCCCGAGGAGCTATCGAAGATGCTGCTACTGCGCGACCCCGCCCAACGCCAGGACGCCGCCGAGCGCCTGGACTCCCACACCGCCCTGATCCACCGCACCTGGCAGGGCCAGGACCCGGCCGAACGCTACGGCGCCAAGCTGGCCACCACGCTGGCCGCCGCCGTGCGCTCCCCGATGTACGCCGGCACCCTCACCGGGGACCTCGCCGAGCGGCTGCGCTCGGACACCCCGCTGACCCCCGCCGAGGCCCTGGACGCCTTCGCCGCGCTGCCCTTCCTCGGCAAGAAGGAACTCGGCGGCCACGGCGCCGGCGCGTTCACCCGCCCACTGTCGGAGTTCCTGCACTACTACGAGTCCTCCGGCACCACCGGCGACCCGGCCCCCGCCCCCAAGGCGGTGGACGACCTGCTGGTCAACACCCTCAACATCGGCGAGATGTGGGGCCGGCTGCTGCGGCCCGCCGATGTCGCCCTGATCCTCATCAACGCCCCCTTCGCACCCGCCGCCTACCAGTTCGAGAAGGTGCTGGAGTACCTCGGAGTGATGTCCTTCCGCCCCTGGGTGGACAACATCACCGGCGACTACACCCGGGTGCTGCGACTGATCTCCGAACTGAACGCCAACGTCTACGTCGGACCGCCGTCCCGGCTGCTGGAACTGGCCCAGTTCTCCCAACGGAACGGCCTGCCGCTGCCCCGCTTCGACCGGCTGCTGCTGATGGCCGAACAGACCGGCCCCAGCTTCGTGCGCCACCTCGAACGCCTCACCGGCGGCACCGCCTACGTCGGCTCGTACGGCTCCTCGGAGACCGGCACCCTCGCCGTCACCTGCGAACACCGCCGGCTGCACCTGCAGTTGCAGAGCTACCTGCTGGAGATCGACGACGGCGAGGGCACCACCGTGCTCGGCCCGGACACCGACCCGGTGCAGGGCGAGCTGATCGTCACCACCCTGGACATCCCCTCCCGCCCGCTGCTGCGCTACCGCACCGGCGACCTGGTCCGGATCGAGACCGACCCCTGCGACTGCGGCATCCGGCTGCCCGTCCTGCGCACCCTCGGCCGGGCCCAGGACGTCCTGCTGCTCGCCGAGAACAACATCCGCCAGGACGACCTGGAGGAGGCGCTGTGGGCCGAGGCCCTGCCCGGCGCCTCGGTGTTCAACTACATGCTGGTGCTGCGCGGCAAGGCCCTCGTCTGCCTGGTCACCACCGACGGCACCCCGGACGGCTCCTGGTCGAAGGTGCTGGAGCAGCGCCTCGCCCCGCTCTTCGAGCAGTACACGGTGACCGTCCACCCGGTGGAGAAGCTGCCCCCGCTGGCCTCGCTCGGCCAGTACCTGGGCTGGAAGCTCTCCCGGGTCCTGGACCTCAACGAGGAGGCCAACTGGGG
>NZ_JBIVVI010000761.1:0-4494 GCF_044757675.1 Kitasatospora sp. NPDC091257 | reverse complement strand
GGGTCGGCCGGGGCCTGCCCCGGATCGACCCCGGCGCTGCTGGTGCCGGACTCGGGGCGCCGGGGCGCTCCCGCGGAACCGCCCACGCCCTGGTAGATCGCCGCGACCGCGATCGCCACCAGGCCCACGCCCATGATCACGGCGAGCACCCAGGCCACCGGCCGGTGCCACCGCTGCTGGGCCACGTACCGCCCGCGGGAGCGCACCGGGTCGTAGCCGCGTCGCCACCGCCGCCGGACCCGGCGGTCGGCCGCCCGGTCCGGCCCCGACCAGGGATCGGGGTAGAGGTGGTCCGCGTCGAGCCCGCTCGGGTACGGGCGCAGTTCCAGCGGCAGTCCGTCCCCCGCAGGGACGTCACAGCCCCAGCCCGGGCCCGCGGCGTCCGACTCGAACCGGGCCTCGGCGGCGGCGAGTTGCCGCTCCTTGGCGGTCGGCTCGTGCACGGCGGCGGACCGGACGAAGGCCTCATCGAAGACCACGGTGGCGAACTCGTCGTCCGCACCACCGTGGTCGGCGCCGTCGGGGTACGGGAAGCCCCCCACATCCTCAGCCACGGATTCAGCGTATTACCGGCCGGGCGATTTGTCTGTGGCTCCCGGCAGTTGGTCCGTCACACGTGTGACGGACGCCCCTCCCCCGGCGTTCAGCGGCCGTGCGCGTCCCCGCCCACGGTCTGCGCCGCCTCGCCCCGCACGTGCCCGTCACCAGTGACGATGTACTTGGTGCTGGTCAGCTCGGGCAGGCCCATCGGGCCGCGGGCGTGCAGCTTCTGGGTGGAGATGCCGATCTCCGCGCCGAAGCCGAACTCACCGCCGTCGGTGAAGCGGGTCGAGGCGTTGACGGCCACCGTGGTGGAGTCGACCAACCGGGTGAACCGGCGGGCGGCGGCCTGCGAGGTGGTGACGATCGCCTCGGTGTGGCCGGAGGACCAGCGGCGGATGTGCTCGACGGCGGCGTCCAGCGAGGGCACCACCGCGGCGGCCAGGTCCAGCGAGAGGTACTCGGCGCCCCAGTCCTCGTCGGTGGCCGGCACCACGGTGGCCGGGCCGCCCTCGGCGGCCTTCAGCACCGCCTCGTCACCGTGCACCGTCACCCCGGCCTCGGCGAGCGCCGCCAGCGCGAGCGGCAGGAAGGCGTCCGCGACGTCCTGGTGGACCAACAGCGTCTCGGCCGCGTTGCAGACGCTGACCCGCTGCGCCTTGGAGTTCAGCAGGATGCCGACGGCCATCGCCAGGTCCGTCTCGGCGTCCACGTAGACGTGGCAGTTGCCGGTGCCGGTCTCGATCACCGGGACGGTGGAGCCCTCGACCACGGTGCGGATCAGCGAGGCGCCGCCGCGCGGGATCAGCACGTCCACGTGGCCGCGGGCGCGCATCAGCTCCCGCACCGAGTCCCGGCTCTCGCCCGGCACCAGCTGGACCGCGTCGGCGGGCAGCCCGGCCGCGGCGACGGCGTCGCGCACCACGGCGACCAGCGCGGTGTTGGAGCGGTAGGCGGAGGCGGAGCCGCGCAGCAGCACCGCGTTGCCGGACTTGAGGCAGAGCGCGGCGGCGTCCGCGGTGACGTTCGGGCGGGCCTCGTAGATGATGCCGACCACGCCGAGCGGCACCCGGACCTGCCGCACGTCCAGGCCGTTGGGCAGGGTGTAGCCGCGCACCACCTCGCCGACCGGGTCGGGCAGGCCGGCCACGTCGCGCACGTCGGAGGCGATCGCGGCGATCCGCTCCTCGGTCAGGGTCAGCCGGTCGATCACCGACTCGGCCGTGCCGGCCGCCCTGGCCCGCTCCACGTCCTCGGCGTTGGCCGCGACGATCTCGGCGCCGCGGGCCACCAGGGCGTCCGCGACCGCCAGCAACGCGGCGTCCTTCGCGCCGCGCGGCAGCGGGGCGAGCGCGGCGGCGGCCTCCCGGGCTCGGCGCGCTACGGCGAGGACGGGGCTGTCGGCGGTGGCGAGGTCGCTGGTCATGCCGCCAAGGGTAGCGACTGCACCCGCCCCGCCCGGGCGGTATTTCGCCCGGTGAGACGCCGCTCGGCCGGTCCCGGTCCGACGGGGCCGCCCGGCCGCCGGGGACGGCCCAGTACGGGGCGGCCCAGTACGGGACGGCTCAGTACGGGGCGGCTCAGTACGGGTGCACGCCGCCCAGGTGCGGCGGCGGGTCGCCGAAGCCCTCCGCCACCCGTTTGTGGTACGTCGCCCGGTCGACCACCTCCAGCCCGACGATCTCCCAGGGCGGCAGGTTCGCGGTGACCTTGTGCTCGCCCCACAGCCGCAGCGCGATGGCCGCCGCGTCGTGGAGGTCCCGGGCCTGCTCCCAGTAGCGGATCTCCGCGTGGTCGGCGGCGTAGCGGGCGGTCAGGAAGAACGAGTGGTCGTGCGCCAGCTGCTCCAGTGAGGCGCGCAGCGAGGGCAGCGGGGTGACCTGCCCGGCCACGCTCAGCACCACGTGCCACAGCCGCGCCTGCTCGGGCACGGTGGGCGGCTGGGCCGCCCGGTCGCGTTCGGGCCGCAGCCTGCGCACCCCGCCGGGCCTCTGCGGCGGCGGACCGGCCGGCTCGGCGGGGCCGTCCCCGCGCCCGCCGTCGATGCTGGTCAGCCGCCGGCCCGCCGTCCCTGCGGTCAGCGCTGCCTCGCGCCTGCGTTCCACCGGCGGCCTCCTGTTCGGCGATGTCCTGTCGTCCCCACCGGCCCCGTCGACCCTCGGCCGACCGGTACGGCTGCGCCCCTCCTCGCCCGTGGCCGGGCCGCTCCCGGTACGGAGCGGCCCGCCGTGCGCGCTGCGCCGATCGGCCGGGCGGCCGGTGCCGGCCCGCCGGGCCGGTCAGCCGCGCAGAACGACCAGGTCGTCGCGGTGGACGACCTCGCGCTCGTACGCGGCGCCGAACTCCTGGGCCAGGTCGCGGGTGGACCGGCCGAGCAGGCGGGGCAACTCCCTCGCATCAAAGTTGACCAGTCCGCGAGCCACGATGTGGCCGTTTTCGGCAAGAAGGTCCACCGGATCACCCGCGGCGAACTCCCCGTCGACCTTGGTGACCCCGGCCGGCAGCAGCGAGGCGCCGCCGGAGACGACCGCCCGGACGGCACCCTCGTCCAGGTGCAGCGCCCCGCGCGGGCTGCTCGCGTGGGCCAGCCAGAGCATCCGGTCGGAGGTCCGGCTTCCGGTGCGCAGGAAGAGCGTGCCGGTGGGCCGGCCGGCCAGCGCGTCGGCGGCGTGGCTGGCGGCGGTGAGCACCACCGGGATGCCGGCGCCGGTGGCGATCCGGGCCGCCTCGACCTTGGTGACCATGCCGCCGGTGCCGACCCCGGCCTTGCCGGCGCTGCCGATCTCGATGCCGTCGAGGTCCTGCGGGCCGCGCACCTCGGCGATCCGGCTGGTGCCGGGGCGGGACGGGTCGCCGTCGTACAGGCCGTCCACGTCGGAGAGCAGCACCAGCAGGTCGGCGCGGACCAGGTGGGCGACCAGGGCGGCGAGCCGGTCGTTGTCGCCGAACTTGATTTCGGCGGTGGCGACGGTGTCGTTCTCGTTGACGATCGGCATCGCGCCCATCGCCAGCAGCTGGTCCAGGGTGCGGTAGGCGTTGCGGTAGTGGGCGCGCCGGCTGGCGTCCTCGGCGGTGAGCAGCACCTGGCCGACCCTGATCCCGTACCGGGCGAAGGAGGCGGTGTAGCGGGCGACCAGCAGGCCCTGGCCGACGCTGGCGGCGGCCTGCTGGCGGGCCAGGTCCTTGGGCCGCCCGTCCAGACCGAGCGGGGCCAGACCGGCGGCGATCGCGCCGGAGGAGACGAGCACGACCTCCGGCGCCCCGGGTCGGCCGCGCAGCTTGGCGAGCGCGTCCACCAGGGCGTCGACGCGGTCGGCGTCCAGGCCGCCGGCCGCCGTGGTCAGGGAGGAGGAGCCGACCTTGACGACGATCCGCCGCGCGGTCAGCACCTCGTCCCGCAGAGAGTCCTCGCTCATCTCGCTGTACGCCCTTCCGGTGTGGTGCGGGTACGGCGGGGCCCGGGCCCGGCCGTCAAACCCGCAATCTACGCGATCGGCGCAGGTCACCCGCCGGATGTTTCACCGGCTGGACCCGGCCTGGTCACGGGCCCGCCACAGCCCGTCCGGCAATCCGGATGACTGGTATGGTCCCTGACCGCAAGCCAGATCGGGGGACGGCTTCTTGCCCGCTGGACCCATGTCGTCATCGACCCTTCCTGTCACGACGGGCGGCGCCGCACTGGGCAAAGGCCGGCAACGGTCGCGGCCGTGCGCCCAGGAGAAATGCGCACCATGCGTTCGTACACCACCAAGCTGACCTTCGCCGCGCTCGCGGCGGCCACCGCCCTGTCGCTCGCGGCCTGCGGGCCGGACAACGCCGACCCGGCCGCACCGGCGGGCGGCTCGACCGGTGCCGCTCCGGCGCCGACCAGCGGCGCTCCGGGCACACCTGCACGACCACCTGGACGGCGGGCTGCGCCCGGAGACCGTGGTCGAGCTGGCCGCCGCCTGCGGC
>NZ_JBIVVI010000760.1:0-4502 GCF_044757675.1 Kitasatospora sp. NPDC091257 | reverse complement strand
GACCCGGGGCGGCGGGAGTGGGAGGTCAGACCCCGGCCCGTTCGCGCCGTACCCGGTCGGCCGCCTGCTCGGCGGCGGCGGGCAGCGGCAGGGCGAGCCAGGGTGCCACGGTGGCACGCATGCCGTCGGCGAAGCGCGAGCCGGTCCCGGTCAGGGCCCCGGACGACGCCAGCCGCTCCACGGCTTCGGCGGTGTACCGCCGCCAGAGCGCGAACTGCTCCCGTGCCCGGTCGGCGGCCGGTCCCGGCAGTCCGTCGTACGCGCGGGTGCGGGTGCCCCAGTACTCGGTGACGGCCAGGTGGGCGTACGTGCCCTGGAGCAGCCCTTCGAGCGGCCGGGGGTCGGGCCGCCAGGGGGCGAGGTACAGCGTGGTGTCGGCGCGGTCGTACAGGTCCGTCAGGTCCAGCACCGCGCCGAGCTTGACGTGCTGGAACTCGTGCGCGAGCAGCAGGGCGAGGGTCGGCGCGGTGGCGGGCCGGGCGATGCCGACCGCGCCGTACGCCTGTCGGGCCGCCGAGCTGACGTCCCGGCCGGTCGGGCCCGGCCGCAACGGGGTGACCGTCGCCAGGCCGGCCCGGATGCCCTCCGCGTACCCGGGCAGGTCCCGCCCGAGCAGCTCCCAGGCCTCGCGCAACGCGCCCGTCCAGTCGAGCAGTTCGCCCTCGGACAGGCGGTCCGCCACCGGGTGGTCGTGGCAGTCGCGCAGCGGGTCGGTGTCCTCCAGGGCGACCGTCCAGCCGCCGGCCAGCCGGACCCGCCGCAGCGGTTCGTCCGGGACGGTGTGCACCGAGCCGTCGGACGCCCGCACCTCGAAGCCGTCGGCCCGCCCGGTGACCACGGCCTCGCCGTCGGGTACGGCGATCCGGCCGAGCGTCGGCAGGTGCAGCCACCCGCCGCGGACGGGCACCGCCATCGCGTCCCCCCGCCCGGCCCGCACCGCGGCCGCCGCGGCGAGCGCGGCCAGCGGGCCGAGCCCGACCGGCAGGTCCCCGGCGAGTCTGCGGGCCGCCCAGGAGCGGGCGTACGGGTGGGCGAGCACGGTGTCCACGGCGGCGGGGGCCGCCGAGTCGAGCTCCGCCAGCAGGGCCCACGCCTCGGCCCGCCCCTGTCCGGAGGCGTCCCAGGCGGCGGCCAGCATCGCTCGGGTGAGGGCGAGTTGGGAGCGGCCGAGCGCGGCGATGGTCTCCGCGCTCCCGTATCCGCGCGCCAGCTCGTCGAGTTGCGACGGGGTGAGCGCGCCGGGCGGCAGCGGCTCGGCGCCGGGCCGGTCGGCCTCGGCCGCCCGCACCGGAACGCCAGTCGAACTCCCGTTCCCCGCAATGCCGTTGATGAACGTCATGAGATCACCGCAGTAGACGGAGGGATGGTCGAAGCTGCCTCCTCCATCGTCGCTCCGATAGCGGTGGGCGTACAGCCCGCCACCGCAGGAGCGGACCACGGAGCAGGCGCGGCAGGCCTCGCTCAGCCCGGCCAGTCCGGACTGGCGGGCGGCGATGCCGGGGTGGCGGGCCAGGTCGTCGAGGCTGTGCGCGAAAACGTTCATGCCGGTGACGGGCGCGCCGTCGTACGCGGTCTTCAGGCTGTCGGCCTGCTCGAAGGTCCCGTCCGTCTCCAGGACCGCCAGGTCGGAGGGCTCCAGGCCGAGCGACTCGGTGAGGCTGGAGAATCCGCGCAGGGTCCGGTGCACGGACTCGAAGGTCCGTACGGCGAACGGCCGTCCGTCCGCTTCCCACAGCCCGTGGACGGTCAGCAGCCAGTCGGCGTACGGGGTGGTGGCCGGTCCGGCGGGGCGCGCGGGCGGATCGTCCCAGGTGGCGTGCGGAAGCAGGAAGTCGACGGCGGGCGGGCGGAGTTCGGCCAGCGCCCGGTACACGGCCACCGGGTCGTTCTCGACGTCCATCGTGCACAGCAGCCCGGCGAACAGGTGCCGGTGCTCGGGCTCGTTCAGCAGCGCGACCGCCCGCAGCACCTGCGGGTGGCTGCTGCGTCCGTCGGCGAACCGCCGGTGGCGGTCGTTGGCGGCCCGGTCGCCGTCCAGCGAGATGCCGACCTTGATGTCCTGCTCCGCGAACAGCGAGCAGAAGTCCCGGCTCAACAGCACGCCGTTGGTGTGGATGCGCAGGTCGAGCACGCAGCCGGGCGGGAGTGCCGCCCGGAGCGTCCCGGCGGCGCGGCGCAAGCGGTCCGGGCCGGCGAGCAGGGGTTCTCCCCCGTGCAGGACGACCCGGACGGCGGGCAGCCGGTGGGCGGCCGCGTGCTCACCGATGCGCTCGGCGGCCTTGGCCATGATCCCGTCCGCGATGACCTTCGGCCGGGAGCGCCAGCTGCTGTCCGCATGCTCGTAGACGTAACAGTGGTCGCAGGCCAGATCGCACCTGCTGTGCATCTTGACCACGAACTGCGTCAGCGGCAGCGGAATCGACGTCGTCATGGAACTGTTCGGCTCGGTTCGGTCTGCTCGGTCTGGGTTCCGCTCGGAGGTCCGGGTCGGGTCAGATCGAGGAGTTGAAGGCAGCGACCGGCACGAGGCCGGATTCCGCGCCGGGGAGCGCGCGCTGGAGCCGGGAGGCGAGCTCTTCCGCGCCGAGCGCGGCGAGATCGGCGAGGGAGGGGCGTTCCGGCGTCTCCTGAGGGTCAGTGAGCTTGCCGGCCGGCCTGGTGCTGGTTACCGGGGTCATATTCGTTTCCTTAGGCGCGGTTAGGACCTGCCGAGGGTGGGTAAGCCCACCCGGTTGCGACCAATGTAGTGCCAGCGAAGACTCCGCGCGGCACCTTGCGGACTCACGTTGAACTCCCCAGGCGGTCCACGTCGTACGACAGCGCGCCGAGCCCCCAAAATTCACCCGTTCAGCGGTCGCGCACTTCGCCCTGGCGCACGCCGAAGCGCACCGCCGGGACGAGCACCCGGACGAACACCCGGGCCCGCATCCGGAAGAGAACCCGGAGGAGGACCCGGAGGAGGACCCGGACGGGAACCGGGACCAGCACCTGAACCAGTACCTGGGCACACCCCGGGAGTGCCCGGGGATGCCCTCCGACAAGCACGCCATCCGGCCAAGCGTCCGATGTCCGGGATTCATTCCCCCGGCTCGCCGAGCTCCCGGACGGTCCGCACCAGCTCCTCGGTGAACTCCAGCCCGCTCGACGTCAGTTCGCCGCAGCCCAGGAGCGTCCGCCCGGCGGCCAGGGTGTGCGTCCGCCAGCGCGCGAACTCCCCGTGCGCGCGGGCGGCGTCGCCCGCCCCGGCGGCCGCCTCCGCCCGCCAGAAGTCCGCCACGCCCAGGTGCGCGTACGCCCCCTGGAGCAGCGCCCCGGCCGGGCGCGGGTCGGGCCGCCAGGGGGCGTGGTGGATGGCCGGGCCGCTGGGGCGGTGCAGCGGCACCAGGTCCAGCAGGGCGCCGAGTTGGACGTGGAGGAACTCGTGCACCAGGGCCAGCGCCAGCAGCACCGGATCGCCCGGCAGCGAGGCCGCCACCGCGCCGTAGGCCCGCCGGGCGGCGGCGCTCACCGCCTCCCCGCCGGGGGCGGGCCGCAGCGGGACGACGGTGGTCACGCAGGCCGCGACGGCCGCCGCATGACGGCGGTGACGGCGCACCAGGATGTCCCAGGCCTCGGACACCCGCTGTTCCCAGAGCCCGAGTTCGGCGCCGGCGAGCGGACCGGCCGGCGGACGTCCGTAGTCCACCCGGCGCGGGCCGGCGTGGTCGATCGACGGCGACCAGCGCAGCCCGTCGCACTCCAGCGCGAGGGGCGCGCCGGAGCCGGGGCGGAGGAACTCGCCCAGCCCGCCGAGCGGAACGTCCTCCCCCGCCGCCGCGCCGCGCAGGCAGTCGGCCGCCCAGGCGTCCAACTCGGGCCGCAGCAGCACCTCCTCCCACCGCTCCCGGTCGTCCCGCTGCAGCGCCCGCACCCGGGCGTACGCCTCCCGGTAGCCGTCGTGCTCCGGCACCGCCCGGCGCAGCGCCAGCAGCAGCAGCGCCCGCTTGCTCAACTGCCCGCCGCGCAGCAGCCGGACGGCCTGCGGCCCGCCGCGCGCGCCCGCGATCGCCCGGAACGTCTCCCGGTCCACGCCGTGCCGGGGCAGCCCGTCCGCCCCGCGGGCGCCCGGTACCCCGGCCGCCACCACCTCGCCCGTACCCGCCACCGGTCCTCCTCCTCGTCCGTTCGGCTCCCGGCCCGGTCGGCCGGCCCATCGCCCAACCCGCCGGGTCCGTCCGCAGTCTCCCCGCGCCGGGGCGGATCAGCCGGACGGCGGCCGGGCATGACCCGGACGGGTGAGCCGAACCGCCGCCCGCCGACGCCCGACGCCCGACGCCCACCAGGAACCCGCCACCCGGGCCCGCGCCGGTCCTCAGCTCCCCGCCAGCCCCGCCACCCCCGCCCGCAGGCGCCCCGCGATGTGCCGGACCAGCTGGAGAAGGCGAGCCGCTTGTCGCTCTCCGAGCGGTCCGGTGCCGAGCGACGGTCCTCGGCCACGTACGCGGACGGGATGCCGCAGCCGG
>NZ_JBIVVI010000759.1:0-4518 GCF_044757675.1 Kitasatospora sp. NPDC091257 | reverse complement strand
TGTGACTGTATTTCTGTGGTGTGCTCTTCCTATGGGGGTGGCCGCCGCCGGCCGGGGGGGGCCGGACGCGGGGGGGCGCTTCCGGACGCCGCCGCCCGTCAGCCGAGCAGCTGGGCGAGCGCGCGGTCGGCGTCCAGGTGCAGGTGCTCCTCGCCCTCGGGGACGAGCAGCCGGCTGCGCCACAGGAAGCGGCGCAGGTCGGTCGTGTCGAACTGGAGCAGCGCGGTGCCCTCGGGGGCCCGCAGCTCGACCATGGTGCGCCGGCCGACCGCGGGCCGGACGTGGACGTCGCCGGCGCCGGCCGGCAGCTCGATGCCGGCCGAGAGCAGCTGGCGCGCGAAGATCCAGACGATGTCCTCGGAGCCCCGGCGTTCGGCGGGCTCGTCCAGCGAGAACTCGGCGGGGAAGGCCATCCGGACGGCCAGCGGGTCCTCCGGCAGGTAGGAGAGCACCACCCGCAGCCGGACCGAGCGGTGGGGGGAGAGGATCAGACGGGCCTGGACGGGCTCTTCGACGGTGCGCACGGGTGGGTCCCTTCGGTTCGGTGCGAGGCCGCGGTGCGGCAGGTGGGGTCGGTGCGGCCTCACCCTGGTGAGAGTCCCGGGACGGGTGGCGATTACCGGGTTTCACGAGATATCGGATGTGATCCGGGTCACATCGATTTCCGGCCGCGCGGGCCGGGCGCGGCGCCTCGCCCGGAGGCCCGAACGGCGCCGGACCCGGTACGCTGGGCGGGTTGCCCGATCGCCGCCCGACCGCGGGGCGAGGCCGCTAAACCGCCTCTGACCTGCGATGATCCCCCCTCGGAGACCGTGAGTACTGCCGCCGCCTCCTCGATGCCGCTGTTCTCCGACGCACCGGAGTCGCAGGCGCCCGCCCGATCCGCCGGCCATGGTGCGCCCGCCGGTTCGCACCACCTCTCCCCGGCCTTCCCCGGCCGCGCCCCGTGGGGCACCGCGGGCAAGCTGCGGGCCTGGCAGCAGGGCGCGCTGGACAAGTACATCGAGACGCAGCCGCGCGACTTCCTCGCGGTCGCCACCCCGGGCGCAGGCAAGACCACCTTCGCGCTCACCCTGGCCTCGTACCTGCTGCACAACCACCTGGTGCAGCAGGTGACCGTCGTCGCGCCGACCGAGCACCTGAAGAAGCAGTGGGCCGAGGCCGCCGCGCGGATAGGCATCAAGCTGGACCCGGCGTACTCCTCCGGGCCGCTGTCCCGGGAGTACCACGGCATCGTGGTCACCTACGCGGGCGTCGGGGTCAACCCGATGCTGCACCGCAACCGGACCGAGGCCCGCAAGACCCTCGTGATCATGGACGAGATCCACCACGCCGGTGACTCCAAGTCCTGGGGCGAGGCCTGCTTCGAGGCCTTCGAGCCGGCCACCCGCCGACTGGCGCTGACCGGTACGCCGTTCCGCTCCGACACCAACCCGATCCCGTTCGTGGCGTACGAGGCGGGCGGCGACGGCATCCGCAAGTCCGTCGCCGACTACACCTACGGCTACGGGCACGCGCTGGCCGACCACGTCGTCCGCCCGGTCATCTTCCTCAGCTACAGCGGCAACATGCGCTGGCGCACCAAGTCCGGCGACGAGCTGGAGGCCCGGCTCGGCGAGCCGATGACCAAGGATCTGATCGCCCAGGCCTGGCGCACCGCGCTGTCCCCGCAGGGCGAGTGGATCCCGGCCGTGCTCCAGGCCGCCGACCGGCGCCTCACCGAGGTCCGCAAGGCGATCCCGGACGCCGGCGGGCTGGTCATCGCCACCGACCAGAACGTGGCCCGGGCCTACGCCAAGATGCTGCGCGAGATCAGCGGGGAGAAGGTCACCCTGGTGCTCTCGGACGAGGCCGAGGCGTCCAAGCGGATCTCCGACTTCGCGGAGGGGACCTCGCGCTGGATGGTCGCCGTCCGCATGGTGTCCGAGGGCGTCGACGTGCCCCGGCTCAGCGTCGGGGTGTACGCGACCTCGATCTCCACCCCGCTGTTCTTCGCCCAGGCCGTCGGCCGCTTCGTGCGCGCCCGCAAGCGCGGCGAGACCGCCTCCGTGTTCCTGCCGACCATCCCGCTGCTGCTGGGCTTCGCCAACGAGATGGAGCTCCAGCGCGACCACGTGCTGGACCGGCCGAAGAAGGAGGGCGAGGGCCTCTTCGACGAGGAGGACCGGCTGCTCGCCGAGGCCGAACGGGCCAACGACGGGCCGGACGGCGCGGGCGGCGAGGAGTTCTCCTACGAGGCGCTGGGCTCCGACGCGGTCTTCGACCGGGTGCTGTACAACGCCATGGAGTTCGGCATGCAGGCCCACCCGGGGAGCGAGGAGGAGGAGGACTACCTCGGCATCCCGGGCCTGCTGGAGCCGGACCAGGTGCAGATGCTGCTCCAGAAGCGCCAGCACCGGCAGATCCAGCGCAGCAAGACCAAGCCCGCCGAGGAGGCCGACCTGCTGGAGCTGCCGGCCGAGCAGCGGCCGGTGGTCACCCACCAGGAACTGCGGGAGCTGCGCAAGGAGCTGAACGCGCTGGTCGCCGCCTGGCACCACCGCACCAGCCAGCCGCACGGCACCATCCACAACGAGCTGCGCCGCCAGTGCGGCGGGCCGCTCACCGCGCAGGCCACCGTCAACCAGCTCAACGCGCGGATCGCGAAGATCCGGGAGTGGGCCAAGTAGCGGAGCCGCGAGCGCGCCCGGCCGTCGGACCGGGGGCGCGTCCGGTCATCGGACCGGGGGCGCTCCCGCACCCCGACGCACCCGGCGAATCGCGGGGGTTTGTCCGGAATTCGAGCCGGTGTTGAAGTTGATCACGCCCGAATTTTGGACAACCACTTCCGTCGCGTCATTTCCTTCACTACCTTTCCCCCACGCTCTTCCGCCGGGCAACCCCCGCGGGACGGCGTCGCGGGGCCGTGCGCGTCAAGGACGACGCCGTGCGGCCCGAGCGCGGCCACCCCCACCTGCGCGCGACACCGACCTTGGAACGGCGCCGCCCGCCCCGCGAGCGCCGCGGAAAGGATTGCCCGTCGTGACTGCCGAGACCTCCCAGACCCTGGACCGCGGCGTCCGGGTCCTCAAGCTCCTCGCCGACTCCGAGCGAGGGCTCACCGTGACCGAGCTGGCCGCCCGGCTGGCCGTCAACCGGACGGTGGTCTACCGGCTGCTGGCCACCCTGGAACAGCACGGCCTGGTCCGCCGGGACATCGGCGGGCGCGCCCGGGTGGGCCTCGGCGTGCTGCGCCTCGCGCACCGGGTGCACCCGCTGCTGCGCGAGGCCGCGCTGCCGGCCCTGCGCAGCCTCGCCGAGGACCTCGGCGCCACCGCCCACCTGACCCTGGTGGACGGCAACGAGGCGCTCGCCGTCGCCGTGGTCGAGCCCAGCTGGACCGACTTCCACGTCGCCTACCGGACGGGCCTGCGCCACCCGCTCACCGAGAGCGCGGCCGGCCGGGCGATCCTGGAGGCGCGCACCTTCCCCAGCCAGCGCCGGCCCGAGCAGGGCTTCGTCATCACCCGTGCGGAGGAGCAGTCCGGGGCGAGCGGGGCGGCCGCCGCACTGGTCGGGCTGAGCGGCATCGAGGGCAGCGTCGGCGTGGTGATGCTGAACGGCATGGTGCCCGAGCGGGTCGGCCCCCGGGTGGTGGAGGCGGCGACCGAGGTGGCCGACGCCCTGAGGTAGCGCCCGCACACGGTGTCGGGTGTGTTTGGATTCCCCTTGTGTCCGACACCAAGCTCCCCAAGGCCCTCACCACCCCGCGGACCCGCGCGCTCGCGCTGTGCGGGGTGCTGGTCGCCGCGCTGTTCGGCGTGGCCGCCTTCGTTCCGCTGCCGTACACCCTCACCTGGCCGGGCCTGACCGCGGACACGCTGGGCTCGTACCAGGGCAAGCCGGTGCTCACCATCACCGGGGCGCCGCTGCGCACCACCGAGGGCGAGCTGCGGATGGTCACCATCACGGCGACCAACGCGGGGCAGAAGAACACCTTCTGGCGCTCGCTGCGGGCGTGGTTCGACCCGAAGGAGGCGGTGCGCCCGTCCGAGACGGTCTACCCGGAGAGCAACCCGGTGAAGGCCGACGAGGCGACCGCCCAGCAGATGGCCGAGTCGCAGGACGCCGCCACCGCGGCCGCGCTGGGCTACCTCCACCTGTCGCCGGACCAGGTGAAGGTCAAGGTCGACCTGGGCGAGGTCGGCGGGCCGAGCGCCGGCCAGATGCTGGCGCTGGGCATCGTCGACAAGCTGGCCGGCGACGGCAAGGGCGGCGACCTCACCGGCGGGCTCACCGTCGCCGGCACCGGCACCATCGACAAGGACGGCACCGTCGGCCCGGTCGGCGGCGTCCCCCTGAAGACGCAGGCGGCCGCCCGGGACGGCGCGACGGTGTTCCTGCTGCCCAAGGACGAGTGCGCGGACGCCAGGGTGAACACCCCGGCGTCGCTGCGCCTGGTGCCGGTCGGCACCCTCGCCGAGTCGGTCTCCGCCCTCCAGGCGCTGAGGAGCGGCGGCAGCGTCCCCTCCTGCTGAC
>NZ_JBIVVI010000758.1:0-4523 GCF_044757675.1 Kitasatospora sp. NPDC091257 | reverse complement strand
CAGCCGCTGCCGAACAGGTCGGCGCTGACCAGGACGCCGCCGAGCACCTGGCCTAGCGCCATGCCGCCGGCCAGCACCGCCGCGTAGAGGCCGAGCGCCCGGACCCTCTACCGCCCCGCCCACGAGCGGGTGCACGTGCCCGCCCTGCTGCGCCGCTGGCCCGGCCGTCGCATCGAGCGGGCCCCGCTCTGGGTGCCCGTCGACCTGCGCGACGGCAACCAGGCACTGGCCGAGCCGATGGACCCGGCGCGCAAGCAGCGGATGTTCGACCTGTTCCTGGCCATGGGCTTCAAGGAGATCGAGGTCGGCTACCCGTCCGCCAGCCGCACCGACTTCGACTTCGTCCGCCAACTGGCCACCACCCCCGGAGCCGTGCCCGAGGACGTCACCGTCGTGGTCTTCACGGCGGCCCGGGCCGACCTGGTCGAGCGCACCTTCGAAGCCGTCGCGGGCCTGCCCCGGGTGGTCGTCCACCTCTACACCGCCACCGCGCCGCAGTGGCGGGAGGTCGTCCTCGGCAAGGAGCGCGCCGGGCTCCGGGCGCTGATCACCTCGGCCGCGACGCTGATGGCCAGGCTGGGGGAGGGCCGGGACGGCCTGCGGTTCCAGTTCTCGCCCGAAGTGTTCAACCTGACCGAGCCGGACTACGCGCTGGAGGTGTGCAACGGGCTCACCCGGCTCTGGGACGCCTCGCCCGAGCGGCCGGTGATCCACAACCTGCCGGCCACCGTCGAGATCGCCACCCCCAACGTGTACGCCGACCAGATCGAGTACATGGACCGCCACCTGGAACGGCGCGAGGCGGTGATCCTTTCCGTCCACCCGCACAACGACCGCGGCACCGGCGTCGCCTGCGCGGAACTCGCCGTCCTCGCGGGCGCCCAGCGGGTCGAGGGCTGCCTGTTCGGCAACGGCGAGCGGACCGGCAACGTCGATCTCGTCACCCTGGCGCTCAACCTGCACACCCAGGGTGTCGACCCGATGCTGGACCTCTCCGACATCGACGCGATCCGGCGCACCGTCGAGCACTGCAACCGGCTGCCCGTCCACGAGCGGCACCCCTACGCGGGCGACCTGGTGCACACCGCCTTCTCCGGCACCCACCAGGACGCCATCCGCAAGGGCTTCGCCCGGCACGCCGAGACCGCCGCCGCACTGGGCGTCCCGCAGCGGGAGGCGCCCTGGTCGGTGCCGTACCTGCCGATCGACCCGGCCGACCTGGGGCGGGACTACGAGGCGGTGATCCGGGTCAACAGCCAGTCGGGCAAGGGCGGGATCGCCCACCTGCTGCAGGCCGCGGAAGGGCTGGAACTGCCTCGGCGGCTGCAGATCGACTTCGCCCGGGTGGTGCAGGCGGCCACCGACGACAGCGGACGGGAGATGACGGCGGAGGAGCTGTACGGGCTGTTCCGGGCCGAGTACCTGGACGCGGGGGCCGGCCGGCGGTGGCGGGTCGGGGACGACTGGGCCGAGGTCGACGGCCGCCGGGGCACCGGCGCCGGGCCGCTGGACGCGGTGGCCGACGCCGTGGGGGCGGAGATCCTCTCCTTCGGCGAGCACGCGGTGGGCTCCGGGCGGGACGCCGTCGCCTACGTGGAGGCACGGGTCGGCGGGCCCGGCGGCGGGGTCGTGTGGGGTGTCGGGCGGGACGCCTCGGTGCTCACCGCGGGCGTACGGGCGGTGCTGAGCGCCGCCTCGCGCCGCTCGGCGCGGAAGGCATGATGGGCCGATGACCTCCTCACTCCCCACACGCAGTCAGGCCGTCGCCGAGGCACTGGCGGTGGCCGGCGTCCCCGGCGAGATCCGCGTCCTGCCCGACTCCGCCCGCACCGCCGCCGAGGCCGCCGCCGCGCTGGGCTGCGAGGTCGGCGCCATCGCGAACAGCCTGGTGTTCCTTTGTGACGGCGCGCCACTGCTGGTGATGACCAGCGGCGCCCACCGGGTCGACACCGCCTACCTGGCACGGCAGTTGGGCTCCGGCCCGATCGAACGAGCCGCCGCCGCCCAGGTCCGCGAGGCCACCGGCCAGGCCATCGGCGGCGTCGCCCCGACCGGCCACCCGGCGCCGCTGCGCACCGTGGTCGACACGGCGCTCGACGCGTACGAGGTGCTCTGGGCCGCCGCCGGACACCCGCACACCGTCGTCCCGATGACGTACCGGGAGTTGCTGAACGTGACGGGCGGGACACCGGTCACAGTGGTCGTCGAACAGGCGCAGGATCCGGCAACCGCACAATCCGACCGGCTCTGAAGCTGCGCATACGCCCGGTGGGCGGATACTGGAGGAGTGGGGCGAATCGATCCGGGCGTCGCCGACAGGCCGCCGGAAGGGTTCGACCACCGGTAACGGCCTCCAGTTCCCCGCAATTCGCGCCGTCGGTGCGGGTCGTGGGTGCGCGGAGGGCCGACACGACGAGAGAGAGAAGCCGTGATGAGTTACTTCGGTCGTGGAGGAGACAGAGACCGTGGTTACGGTCGTGACTTTGGAGACCGGGGTCGAGGTCGGGGCCTGGGCCTGGGTCTGGGACTGGGCCGTGGTTACGGTCGTGACTTCGACCGCCGTGGACGCCGTCGTTTCGGTTGCTGGTGACGGTGCTTACGGCTAGGACCGCGCACAGCAGTTCCGACTAGCGTCACCCCGAGGGGCCGACGGTGTCACCGTCGGCCCCTCGCCCTGGGATCGGCGCCGCCTCCGCACGGAGGATGATGCGTCCCCACCCGGGGACGACGGCTCCGGATCCCGGAACCTCGTTTCCGGATCCCGGAACGACCATCTCCGAGAGCAACGGGTCCTGCCCATGCGCGATGTGACGCCCCCGGGTGACCGGGCGGTCGGCAAGGCCGACGCGGTCAACAAGGTCAACGGGGCCGACGAGGCCGAGTACCAGGGACCGGTGGCGGAATCGCCGGTCATCCCGCTGCGGGAGCTCATTCGCCGGTTCTGGCCGTGGGTGCGCCCCGACGCGCGCTGGCTCCCGGTGAGCGCGGCCCTGCTCGTCGTCGGCGCCTTCGGCGAGGTCGTCTCGGTCTGGCTGTTCAAGGACCTCATCGACGACGTGCTCGTCCCCCGGCACTTCGCCGATTTCTGGCCGCTCGCCGCCCTGATGCTCGGTGCGGCCGTCGCCGCCGGGCTGTTGACCTTCGCCGGCATGTACACCAGCACCTGGATCGCCGAGCGCTACATGCTGCGCCTGCGCACCGACACCCTCGCCCACCTGCACACCCTGCCCCCCGACACGCTGGAGAGCCGCTGGCGCGGCGACCTGGTGGCGCGGCTCACCTTCGACATCGCTGAGATCGAGCGGATGGTGGCCACCGGGCTGGTCGAGGGCGCGGTGGCCGTCGCCAGCCTGCTGCTGTTCACCGGCGCCGCGTTCTACCTGAGCTGGCAGCTCACCCTGGCCGCGCTGCTGGCCGCACCGCTGTTCATCCTCTCCACCAGCCTGTTCGGACGCGTCATCCGGCGCCGGGAGCGACAGGTCCAGCGCCGCGCGGGCGGAGTGACCGCGCTGCTGGAGGAATCCCTGCGCAACGCCGTGGTCACCCGGACCTGCGGCCAGGAGAGCCGGGAGGTCGAACGGGTCCACCGGGAGGGCCGGGGCCTGCTCGACGCCGAACTCGCCGCCGCCCGGGTCAGCGGCCTGTACCAGCCCTTCCTCAACGTGCTGCAACTGCTCGCCGGTCTGGCCGTAGTGGGTGTCGGCGCCCTGCAGGTCATCCACGGACAGCTCAGCCTCGGCGGCCTGCTCGCCTTCGCCGCCTTCATGGCCCAGCTGTTCGAGCCCGTCCAGCAGCTCGCCGCCCTCATCCCGCTGGCCGGCGCGGCCGGCGCCTCGGGCGAACGCGTCCTGGAGCTGCACGAGATCCGCAGCCCGGTGCGGGAACGCCCCACGGCCGGGGACACCGGCCCGGTCCAGGGCCGGGTCACCCTCCAGGGCGTCCACGCCGCCTACTCGGGCGCCACTGGCATCCCGGGACCGCCCGTCCTGGCCAACGTGGACCTCGACCTGCGCCCCGGCGAGACCCTGGCCGTCCGCGGGCCCAGCGGCAGCGGCAAGTCGACCCTCGCCAAGCTCCTGGTCCGCTTCCTCGACCCGCAGGCCGGCACCGTCCGCCTCGACGGGCAGGACCTGCGCGACCTCACCCTCGCCTCACTGCGCCGAGCGGTCACGCTGCTGCCCCAGGAGGCCCCGCTGTTCCACGCGAGCATCGCCGACAACATCGCGTACGGCCGTCCGGACGCCCACCCCGACGACATCGAACGCGCCGCCCGCATCGCCGGGGTCCACGGCTTCGTCACGGCGCTCCCGGAGGGCTACCGCACGGTGATCGGCGCCGACGGATTCCAGCTCTCCGGCGGTCAGAGCCGGCGCGTCGCCATCGCCCGGGCGTTCCTGCGCGACACCCCCGTCGTGATCCTGGACGAACCCACCAGCGGCCTGGACCCGCACACCGTCGAGCAGCTCGTCCCCGCGCTGCGCCGCCTGATGACCGGGCGCACCACCCTCCTGATCACCCATGAC
>NZ_JBIVVI010000757.1:0-4525 GCF_044757675.1 Kitasatospora sp. NPDC091257 | reverse complement strand
GGGTCAGGCCCGGTAGCCGAGGACGGTCATCATGCCCGTCTCCGCGTGGTAGACGTTGTGGCAGTGCACCATCCACAGCCCCGGGTTGTCCGCGTCGAAGTCGACGGCCAGGGTCGTGCCCGGCAGCACGACCGCGGTGTCCTTGCGCGGGCCGTCGCCGGGCAGCGCGAAGCTGTGGCCGTGCAGGTGGACGGGGTGCCACATGGTGGTGCTGTTGCGGAACTCCAGCCGCACCCGCTCGCCCGCCGCCACCGGATGGCGCTGCGCCGGGTCGTACCTGCGGCCGTTGAACGCCCAGTCGGCCTTCGCCATCCCCCCGGTGAGCTCCAGCTTCACCGTGCGGTCCGGCGCCCTGGCGGGCAGCCGCACGCCCGGGGCCGCCCTGAGCTGCCCGGCGGTGACCAGCCGGCCGTCCAGCTCGGCCGGGCGGACGGCGGCCTCGGGGGCGGCACCGCCGCCGGTGCGCAGCACGGCCAGGGCGGTGGCGTTCTTGCCCTCGGCCAGCGCGGTCAGCGGAAAGACGCCGTCCCCGGCGGTGACCAGCACGTCGTAGCGCTCGCCCATGCCGAGCAGCAGCGCCTGGGTGGTGGCCGGTTCGACCGGGAAGCCGTCGGTGTGGGTGACGGTCAGCTCGTGGCCGCCGAGGGCGACCCGGTAGGCGGTGTCGCCGCCCGCGTTGATCAGGCGGATCCGGATCCGGTCGCCGGGTTTGGCGGCGAAGGTCTCGGGCGCGGTGGCGAGCCTTCCGTTGACCAGGTGGAACGGGTACGCGACGTCGCCGGCGTCACCGCCCAGCAGTGGGCTCCGGGCGCCCATCAGCATCCGGCCGGGGGCCGCGCCGCTCGGGGCGCCTCCCGTCCCGGGCATCCCCGGCGTCCCCGGCATGTCGTGGCCCGGCATCCCCGACACACCCGGCATACCCGGCATGTCGTGTCCGGAGCCGCCCGAGTGGTCCATCCCTCCCATGCCCTTGGCGAGTTCGGCGAGGACGGCGTCCGGGGTGCTGCCGTCGACGCCGTCCACCCAGTCGTCCAGGACGACGACCCACTCCTTGTCGTAGGCCAGCGGCTCCCTGGGGTCCTCGACGATCAGCGGCGCGTACAGGCCGCGGTCCTGCTGGACGCCGGAGTGCGGGTGGAACCAGTACGTGCCCGGGTGGGAGAGCGCGAAGCGGTACTCGAACGAGCCGCCGGGCCTGATGTCGGCCTGGGTCACGCCCGGCACGCCGTCCATGTCGTTGCGCAGGGCGAGGCCGTGCCAGTGCAGCGAGGTGGACTGCGGCAGGTGGTTGGCCAGGGTGACGGCGAGGGTGTCGCCGAGGGTGGCGCGCACCTCCTGGCCGGGCAACCGGTCGCCGTACGCCCAGCTGCGGACGGTGCGGCCGCCGAGGTCGAGGGTGGCCTCGGTGGCGGTGAGCGCGATCTTGCGCTCCGGGCCGGGGTTGCGCGCGGCCTCGGCGGCGGCGACTTCGGGGCCGTTCGGGGCGAGGTAGCCGGCCGGGGCGGCGGACGGGCCGGCCGAGCCGCTCGCTCCGGTCGCTCCGGTCGCTCCGGTCGCTCCGACGGTGGAGCCGTGGTTCATGGACCCGTGGTCCATGCCCTGCATGGAGTCGGAGGAGCAGGCGGCGAGCAGGCCTGTCCCGGCGGCGGCGAGCGCGGCGCCGAGGACGGTACGACGGGTGGGTGTGCGCATGGCGGAGTGCACCTCGTGCGGTGGGTGGGTGTACAGGGCGTCGCGTCGGCCGTTCCGTGCGCGGGCGCCGCGGGGCGCGAGCGGGCACATGGAGGTGCGCGCGGGCGCTCCCGAGCGGGCGCGGGCACGGGACGGCGGGCGCGCGCCTACTGACGCAGCACCGAAAGCCGGGTGAGGAGGATCCGCCCGCCTCCGGGCGGGGGCAGCGCGCGGAGGGCCCGCAGCAGCCGGGCCCGTACCTCGGCGGCGGCGTCGCCGCTGCGGCGCAGCAGCGGGCCGGTGAGAAGCAGCACCAGGGTCCAGCCGGCCAGGACGGCGAGGCAGACCGCCATCGGGTCCATGCCGCCGGGGGCGGCGGGGTCGAGGGTGCCGACGGTGCCGACCGCGGAGGCGGCCCGGTGGCCGGCGGCGAGGTGGCCGGCGGCAAGGTGGACCGGGGCGAGATGGACGGGGGCGGGCTCGGCGGCCGGTCCGTGCCGGACGGCGCCCGACGGGTGCGGCGGCGGGGCCTGCGTCCCGGCGCGCTCGCGCCCGCCGTGGCCGCTCTGCCCGCCGTGGCCGATCGCTCCGCTCCGCCCGCTGTGTTCGCTCTGTCCGCTGTGTCCGGCGGACCCGCCGTGCCCGCCGCCCGGATGGCCGAGCGTATGCATGGTCACGACGCCGAGCAGCAGCGCGGCGAGCAGCAGCAGGCGCAGGGCCCCCGGCACCGGCGGACCGAACGGCCGCAACCGCGCCATCCTCCGCCCCCGTCCGCGACGCCCGCCATATGTACCCCCGCAGGGTATCCCGACCCTACGCCGCCGGCCGGGCCGGGCCGCGCCGCCCTCCTGTTCACTCCGTGGCGTGCGGGTCCGCGCCCAGCACCGCCGCCGCCACGTGCTCGCGGAACCAGCGGTGGCCCGGATCGGCCGCGTTGCGCGGGTGCCAGGCCATCCCCAGCTCCAGCGGGGCGAGTTCGAGCGGGATCGGGAAGGTGCGCAGGCCCAGCGCGGCGATGGTGTCCGGCAGCCAGTCCGCCGGGACGAGGGTGACCAGGTCGCTGTCCCGGGCCAGCAGCATCGCACCGGTGTGGCTCGGCACGACGACCGCCACCCTGCGCTTCAGCCCGAGCCCGGCCAGCGCGGTGTCGATCGGGCCGAGGCGCTTGCCGCGCCGGGAGACGCCGATGTGGTCGGCGGCGGCGAAGCGACGGGCGGTGATCCGGCGGCCGTCGAACAGCGGGTGGCCGCCGCGGGCGAGACCGACCAGCGGGACGCTCATCAGCCGACGGGTGCGGACCTCGGGGTCCAGGTGGCCGAGCACGCCGAGCTCGATGTCCACCGGGCCCTGCCGCAGCGCCGGGCCGCCCTCCAGGGTCTCCGGCAGGAACACCACGTCCACCCGCGGCGCCTCGGCCCGCATCCGCTCGGCGAGCGCGCCGGCCGTCCGCACCAGCATCAGCTCACCGGCCTGCACCGTGAAGGTGCGGTCGAGGTGCACGGGGTCGAACCCGGCGCCGGGGCGCAGCACGCTGTCGCAGCCGCGCAGCAACGCGCCCACCTCCTCCCGCAGTTCGAGCGCCCGCGGGGTCGGGACGAGTCCCTGCCCGGCGCGCACCAGCAGCGGGTCCTCAACGGCGCGGCGCAGCCGGGCCAGCATCCGGCTGACCGCCGCCGGCGAGGTGCCGAGCCGCTCGGCCGCACGGGTCACGCTGTTCTCCTGGAGCAGGGCGTCCAGGGCCCGCAGCAGGTTGAGGTCCATCGATCACACGCTCCTGAGCTGTGTCTTTGTGTTCCGCGCAACTATCCGATGCCGATCCTTGCATTGTTCCCGCCGGCACCCGCCCCGAAGGTGGAGACGACAGGTGATCACCTGCCACTCCTCGATCACCCCTCGGAGCTCTCGTGTCCCAGTCCTCCCAGCCCTCCCGCACCGCCCGTGCCTCCCGTGCCGCCCGTGCCTCCCGTGCCGCCCGTGCCGCCCGTGCCGCCCGCGCCGGCGACGTCCTCGCCGTCGTCAGCCAGAGCGGCCCGACCGTCTCGTTCTTCGACGCCGCCACCGACCGGCACCTCGACACTCTCCAAGTCCTCGCCGAGCCGCACGAGTTGTGCTTCGACCCGACCCAGCGGCTGCTCTGGTGCAGCAGCGCGTACCACTCGGGCTACTACCACGCCAACAGCGGCCGCCGCACCGAGCTGACCGTCATCGACGTCGACACCCGCCGGATCATCGAGGTGATCGACCTCGCCCCCGAGCACGGCCCGCACGGGCTGGCGCTGGACACCGCCCGGGGCCGCCTCTACGTCAGCGTGGAGGGCGGCGAGGACCGCCCCGGCGGGGTCGTGGTCATCGACACCGCGACCCGTCGCCCGCTCGGCCGGATCGACACCGACGCCCCCGGCCCGCACTGGTTCGCCGTCTCCCCGGACGGCCGGACCGGCTTCGCCACCAACAAGGAGGCACCCTTCGTCTCGGTGGTGGACCTCGAACGGGGCACGCTGACCGCCAAGGTGGAGGTCCCCGGCAGCGAGGGCCTGGCCGTCTCCCCCGACGGCACCCGGGTCTATGCCGCCGGCCCGTACTTCTCCACCTCCGCCGCCCCCGCCGCGGCGCCGGGCATCCGCGTCATCGACGTCCCGACCGCGACCGTCACGGCCGTCCTCCCGACGGACTCCCCGGCCCTGCCGGTACACCTCACCTCGACCGGCCTGCTCCTGGCCGGCGAAGTCCGGTCGGCCCCCGCCCCCGGCTCCGCCCTGGGGCGCCAACTCCCGGGCCGCCTCACCGTGTTCGCCACCGACGACCACCGCTGCCTCGGCTCCGTCGAGGTGGGCCTCTTCCCCCTCACCATCAC
>NZ_JBIVVI010000756.1:0-4531 GCF_044757675.1 Kitasatospora sp. NPDC091257 | reverse complement strand
CGGGGCGCCGTACGGGCCGTCAGGCCTTGCGGGCGGCGGCCAGGATCTTCTCCGTGGTGTGCAGGAACCGGGAGGTGACCGTGCCCCGGTAGGCCCTGCCGAACATGTCCTTGGTGACCCACTTGCCGTCCCGGAGGTGGATCACCACGTACGCGGCCCCCGGGTCGGCACCGAGCACCTCGACGTCGCCCTTCGGCGAGCGGTACGGGAAGGTGAATTCGCCCGGCAGCGGCTCGGAGAGGAAGGCGACGACCAGCCGGACGTCCGGCGTCACCTCGACGCCCCGGAAGGGCTCGGCGGCGAGCAGGCCGGCCACCTCGTCCACCGTCCGCAGCAGCGCCGGCACCGGGTACCCGAGCGCCTGCTCCAGGTGCTCCTCGATCCGCGCGGTCAGCGCCGCGCGGTCCGGCTCGTCGGTGGTGAAGAAGACGTTGCCGCTCTGGATGTAGGAGCGGACGTTCCCCAGGCCGAGCTCGGTGAACAGCGCCCGCAGCGGCTCCATCCGCACCGTCCGGCCGCCGACGTTGACGGCCCGCAGGAAGGCGATGTACGTGGTCGTGGTGGTCACCCGGTCAGTGTGGCACCGGCCACTGACAGCGGCCCGGCGCCCCTGCTCCGCGGGACCGCCCCGCCCGGCCGCCCGCCTTCGCGTCCGCCGTCCTGCCCCGCCCGCCTTCGCGTCCCGGCCCCCGCCCGTCCGGTCGTCCGCGCACGGCGGCCGTCGGTGCCGGGTGCCAGACTGGCGCCATGGCTACCTGGCAGGATTTCGAGCACGAGGCCCCCGATTTGGCGCCCCTGGTCCGGGCCCGGTTCGAGGCGAACAAGCACCACGTCATGGCGACGCTGCGCAAGGACGGATCGCCCCGGGTCAGCGGCACGGAGGTCGAGTTCGTCGGCGCCGACCTGTGGATCGGGTCGATGTACGGCGCGGTCAAGGCGCGTGACCTCCAGCGCGACGCCCGCTTCGCACTGCACGCGCACCCGGGGGACGAGACCATGGCCGGCGGGGACTCCAAGGTCTCCGGCAGGGCGGTGGAGGTCACCGACGAGACCGAACTCGCCGCCTTCGCCGCCGATCTGCCCGAGGCGCCGCCCGGCCCGTTCCACGCGTTCCGGCTGGAGCTCGACCAGGTGGTGCACACCTCCGTGGAGGGCGACCACCTGCTCGTGCACAACTGGCACCCGGGTCGGCCGGTGGAGCGGATCCAGGTCCACTGACCGGCCGATCCGGCCGCAAGGCCCCTACGGCAGGACGGACTTGAGGGCCTCGGGGGTGCGGGCCACGACGGCGTGCCCGTCGTCCGCGGTGATGATCGGGCGCTGGATCAGGATCGGGTGCTCGGCCATCGCCGCGATCCAGCGGTCGCGCTCACCCGCCTCCCGGGGCCAGCCCTTCATCCCCAGGTCCTTCGCGACCTGCTCGTCGGTGCGGGTGATGTCCCACGGCTCCAGGCCCAGACGCTCCAGCACCTGTACCAGCTCGGCCGCGGTGGGCGGCTGCTCCAGGTAGCGCCGCACGGTGTACTCGACTCCGGCGCCGTCCAGCTCGCCGAGTGCGGCCCGGCACTTGCCGCACCGCGGGTTGATCCAGATCTCCATGCCGGTCACCCTACCGAGCCGTCCGCGCCCGCCCCGCCCCGCCGCGCGCATCGGCCCGCCCCGCCCCGCCGCGCGATTCCGGTGGGTACGGGAACTCCGCCGCGCCCGACGGCGGTTGACCGGACAGGAAGCGTGATCTCGGGAGGGGAGCACCGGATGGACGGCGCGGCGATCATCGAACAGCTGATGACCACGGAGGTCAGGACCGATCCGTACCCGCTGTACGCCAGGGCCCGCGAGCTGGGCCCGGTGGTCCCGGCCGGGGACGGCATGTTCGTGGTGAGCGGCTACGCGGCGGTCAACAAGGTGCTGCGCACGCCCGCCTTCGGGGTGGCGACCGCCGAGATGATGGCCGGACTGGCCCCCGAGTACGCCGTGCACTCCTCGCTGGCCCTGTTCGGCCGCTCGATCCTCCAGCGCAACGCCCCCGACCAGCCCCGGGTCCGCTCGCTGATCGCCTCGGTGTTCACCGCCCGCCGGGTCGCCGCGCTGCGCCCGGCCGTGGAGACGGCGGTCGACCGGCTGCTGGACGGCATGGCCGAGCAGGGCGCCGACGGCTCGCCGGTGGACTTCATGGACGCCTTCGCCTTCCGGCTGCCGGTCGGGGTGATCTGCGAGCTGCTCGGCGTCCCCGAACAGGACCGCTACCGCTTCCGCGACCTCGCCTCCGACCTGACCGTCGCGCTGGAGATCATCCAGGACCTGGACGAGCTGGCCGCCGCCGACGAGGCCGCCGACGAGCTGGCCCGCTACTTCACCGAGCTGGCCGCCGAGCGACTGGCCCGGCCGCAGGACGACCTGGTCACCGACCTGGCCCGGATCGCCGCCGCGGACGACGAGCGGCTCTCCGCCGAGGAGCTGCTGGCCAACCTGGTGCTGCTGCTGGTGGCCGGCTTCGAGACCACCACCAACCTGCTCGGCAACGGCCTGGCCCTGCTGTTCCGCCACCCCGAGGCGGCCGCCGGGCTGCGCAGCGGCGCGATCACCCCGGCCGGGTTCACCGACGAGGTGCTGCGCTTCGACTCCCCGGTGCAGGCCACCGGCCGGGTCGCGCTGGAGGAGGGCCTGAATGTCGAGGGCCTGCCGATCCCGCCCGGCCACGCGGTGACCCTGCTGATCGGCTCGGCCAACCACGACCCCGCCCGGTACGAGCACCCCGAGGTGTTCGACCCGACCCGCACCGACAGCCAGCCGCTCAGCTTCGGCGGCGGCACCCACTTCTGCCTGGGTTCCCAGCTGGCCCGGCTGGAGGCCGAGGTCGCGGTGCCCGCCCTGCTCGACCGGTTCCCCCGGCTCGCCCCGGGCGGCGTCCCGACCCGGCGCGACCGCCTGGTGCTGCGCGGCTACGAGACCCTGCCGGTGACCGTCCGGTGACCGTCGGGTGACGCGCGGTCCCCGCGGCCGGGGATTTGGCTCCTCCGGCCCCGGGGACCGGGACGTTCGGCCGTTCGTGGCTGGGCCGTTCGTGGGAGAGCATGGAGGGACGAAAGCGGCCAATCCGGACCGATCACCCGGAACGGCCACCTGCCAGGAGGTCCCACCGTGCGCACAGCACCCCGCCCGCCGCGCCCCGCGGCGCTGGAGCCCAGGGTTCCGCGCTGGGTGCCCTGGCTGCCGGTGCTCCTGCTGGTGCTGGACCTGGTCGCCGAGGCCGTCGTCCCGGACGCCGTCGCCGCCGGCTTCCTGCTCACCGCACTGCCCGTGGTGGCCGCCTTCAGCTACGGCCCGGTGCTGACCGCCGTCACGACGGCCGGCTCCCTGGCGCTCCAGCTCGGCCTGGCGCTGCGCGCGGACCACGTCAACGAGCAGCACCACGTCTGGGTCTACATCGCCACCCTGCTCTCCGGCGTCATGGGCACCGCGCTGTCCTGGCAGCGCACCCGGCAGAACCGCAACCTGCTCCACGCCCGTACGGTCGCCGAGACCCTGCAGCGCACGGTGCTGCGTCCGGTGCCCGAGCGGGCCGGCGGGCTGCGGGTGGCCGGCCTCTACCGCCCGGCCCAGGCCGACGTGCTGGTCGGCGGCGACCTGTACGAGGTCTGCGACACCCGCTTCGGCGTGCGGGTGCTGCTCGGCGACGTCCGGGGCAAGGGCCTGGGCGCGGTCCGCACCGTCGCCGACGTCCTCGGCGCGTTCCGGGCGGCCGCGTACGACACCCCCGGGCTGGTCGAACTCGCCGACCAGCTGGACCGCGCGGTGCTGCGCGACGCCGCCGACCGCGGCGACGACGAGCTGTTCGTCACCGCCGTCCTGCTCCAGTACCGGCCCGGCTCGGACTGCGTGGAGATCGTCAACCGCGGTCACACCACCCCGCTGCTCCTCGGCGGGGGCGGCATCACCCCGGTGTCCTGCGCCGACGAGCTCCCGCTCGGCCTCGGCCACCTCGGCCCCGCCGACGAGCGCAGCAAGGCGGTCGCCGTGGCGCTGCCCCCGGGCCACACCGTCCTGCTCTACACCGACGGCGTCAGCGAGGCCCGCGACACCGCCGGCGCCTTCTACCCGCTGGCCCCCCGCCTCGCCGCCCTCGGCACCACCGCCCCCGACCGGGTGGTCTCCTTCCTGGCCCAGGACGTCCACCGGTACGCCGGCCTGCTCGCCGACGACCTCGCCGTCCTCGCCCTCACTCCGGACGTCCCGTAGGCCCGGACCACTCCCAGAGGTTCGCGAACAGCTCCGCCTGCTCCCGGGCGTCGTCCAGGGCGTGGTGTGTATGAGGGAGGTCCGGCAGCAGCTCCGGCGGCATCGACCGCTTGCCGATCCCGGCGAACGGCACCCCGGCCCGCGCCGCGTACAGCGTCTTCAGATCCAGGCAGCCGGAGTGGCCGAACGGGCTGGAGCCGGTGAACCGCACCAGGTACCAGTAGAGGAACTGCCAGTCGTACACCGCCGGGTAGCCCACCATCACCGGCCGGTACCGCTGCCCGCCCGGCCC
>NZ_JBIVVI010000755.1:0-4535 GCF_044757675.1 Kitasatospora sp. NPDC091257 | reverse complement strand
GGTGCTGCGCACCGGCAGGTAGGCGGCCCAGACCCACTGACGCCCCTCGGACTGTCCGACCGAACATCGCAGCGCGGCCCGCTCGATCAGCAGTTCCCGGACCGACTCGGCGAGTTCCTCCTCGCTCCGGTAGGTCCGCACCCCGACCCCGAGCGGCCGACCGTTGGCGGCCCGCAGCGCCCAGCCGAGGCAGCGGTCGGCCGCCGGCACGATCAGCAGTCGCGGACCGCGCCGCTCAGCGGCCATCGGTGCGTCTCAACGGCACCGCGGGTTCCGGGAGTTCGCGCGGCGGCTGCTTGGAGAGCAGCACCACGAACCGCCGGAAGGCGTTCTGGCAGGTCGCGTACCGCTCGTACGCGCGGCTGGAGCGCACCTCGGGCAGGGCCCGCGAACCCGGGACGACCCAGATCCAGCCGATGCCCTCCCGCACGTGGGTGATCCGCGCGGTGAGTTCGACCGCCACGACCCGCAGGCCGTCGAAGGCCCGCTCGGCCTCGCCGGCCGTCTCGAACGCGGCCGGGGTGATCGCGACCACCCGTCCGTTGGGCGCCTTCAGTTGCCAGCGGTAGCGCCCGTCCGCCGCCCGTTCGGCGCGGAACCCCCCTCGACTTGCCCCTGCTGCGGTGTAGCCGCGGCCGGCAGCGTTCACTGCCCCCTCCGTCCGGTTGCCCTCCGGATTCCCCTCCGAGCGGAGTAAAGCTATGTGTGCACACGGAGCCCCCGAAAGCCCAGAACGTTCACAACTTGCGCCGTTGGTCGGGAAGTTCTCTCTCGTTTAACTTTCACGCGTCTCGATCGGGAACCGCTCCGGAACCGCTCCGGAAGCGGCCCGGAACCGGCCCGGAACCGCTCCGGAACCGACCGGCAACCGGCCGGGAACCGCCCTGGAACGCTCAGAGCCGGGCGGTCCAGCGCACCATCGTCCCCTTGCGGTACGGCCCGCTCTCGTGCCAGGCGTCGCCGCCGAGCGCCTCGGCGCGCCGGGTGAGGTTGAGCAGGCCGCTGCGCCGGCCGCCCCGCGGGATGCCCACCCCGTCGTCGGTCACGGTGAGCAGGACGCCCGGCCGCCCGCCCCGGTCCAGCGACTCCGGGTCGCCACCCACCGGGCGGCCGTCCTCGTCCAGGTGGGTGGTGGCGTCGATCTCCACCCCGACCCGGGAGGCGCGCGCGTGCCGGGCCGTGTTGGAGAGCATCTCGCGGAGGGCGGCCAGCAGTTGACGGCCGGTGTTCTCGCCGACCAGGCTCTCCACCGGCCCGACGAAGCTCACCGCGGGCTTGAAGCCGAGCGCGGCCGCGGCCTGGCTGGCCTCGCGCAGCACCCGGGTGCGCAGGGTGTCCGGCGCGTCGCCGTGGTTGTCGTGCTGGAGGGCGTAGATGGTGGTGCGGACCTCCTGGATGGTGGCGTCCAGCTCGTCCACCGCCTTGCCGATGCCGACCTTCACCTCGGGGACGACCGCCCGTCGGGCGGCGCTCTCCAGCATCATCCCGGTGGCGAACAGCCGCTGGATCACCAGGTCGTGCAGGTCGCGGGCGATCCGGTCGCGGTCCTGGAAGACGGCCAGGCGCTGCTGGTCGCGCTGGCCCTCGGCGAGCCGCAGGGCGAGCGCGGCCTGCGAGGCGAAGGTCTCGGCGAGCTGCTTCTCGCTGTCGGTGAACGGCACCGCTCCGCAGGGGCGCCAGACGCAGAGCCCACCGAGCACCCGCCCGGCGGCGACCATCGGCACCGCCATGGACGGGCCGAAGCGGCGGGCGAGCCGGATCACCACGGTCGGGTCGCTGGACATGTCGTCCAGGTAGACGCTCTCCCCCGCGAGCAGCCGGGCCGCGAAGCTCTCCCTGGGCAGCAGTTCGCCGCGCACGAACTCGGCCAGCTCACCGGAGGCGTGGGCGACCCGCATCTGCCCGTCGCCCTCGTCGCCGTCCTCCGGGCCGGTCGGCAGCAGGATCATGCCGAGCGCGGCGTCCGCCAGCTCCCGCACCTGCTCGGCCGCGACGGTCAGCGCGGTCTCGGCCTGCTCGGCGGAGAGCAGGGCGGTGGTGACGGCGGCGGCGCCGGCGATCCAGCGTTCGCGGCGGCGGCCCTCCTCGTACAGCCGGGAGTTCTCGATGGCCACACCGGCCGCCGCGGCGAGCGCGTGCACCACCTGCTCGTCCTCGGGCGTGAAGGCCCCGCCGCCCTTCTTCTCGGTGAGGTAGAGGTTGCCGAACACCTCCGCGCGGACCCGGATCGGCACGCCCAGGAAGGTCCTCATCTGCGGGTGGTGCGGGGGGAACCCGGAGGAGCGCGGGTCGGCGCCGAGGTCGGTCAGCCGCAGCGGCTCGGGGCGGTCGATGAGCACGCCGAGGATGCCCCGGCCGGCGGGCAGTTCGCCGATCTCGCCGGCGGTCCCGTCGTCGACCCCGACGTGGATGAAGTCGGCCAGGCCGGTGCCGCCGGGGGCGATCACGCCGAGCGCCGCGTACCGGGCGTCGACCAGTTCGGCCGCGCCCACGGCGATCCGGTGCAGGGTGGCGTGCAGGTCCAGCCCGGCCCCGATCGAGACCACCGCCTCCAGCAGCCGCTGCATCCGGTCGGTGACCGCGGCGGCCGACTGGAGGCGCTCGGCGACCTCGGTGACCAGGGTGTCCAGCCCCAGCGAGGCGATCTCGGGCACCCGATGGGGTGTCGGCTCGGGCGTGGCCTCGGGGAGGTCCGGCGTGGGGTCCATGGAGAAAGCCTAGTTTGTACGCTTTTCAGCCGAAGGGCGGCGCGACGGGCAGTACGGCGGGCAGTACGACGGGCCGCGCGGCTACCGGCCCACCGGCTCCAGCAGTCCGTCCGCCTCCCGCTCCCGCCGCCACATCGCGTGCAGCCGCCCGTCCGGGTCGGCGACCAGCTCGGACCAGCGGCCCCGCTCGGCCACCCGCCCGCCGTCCAGCACCAGCACCTCGTCCACCGTGGTGTCGTCCAGCCCGGCCAGCCGGTGGGTGATCAGCACCGTGGTGCGGCCCTCGGTGGCGGCCAGCAGGTCGGCGGTCAGGGCGTCCGCGGTGGGCAGGTCGAGGTGCTCGGCGGGCTCGTCCAGGACCAGGACGGGGAAGTCCGCGAGCAGGGCCCGGGCGAGTGCCAGCCGCTGGCGCTGGCCGCCGGAGAGCCGGGCGCCGTGCTCGCCGACCATGGTGTCCAGGCCGTCCGGCAGTCCCTCGGTCCACTCCAGCAGCCGGGCGCCGGCCAGCGCGGCGCGCAGCTCGTCCTCCGCCGCTTCCGGCCGGGCCAGCCGCAGGTTCTCCCGCAGCGAGCTGTCGAAGACGTGGGCGTCCTGGGCGCAGAGCCCGATCACCCGGCGGACGGACTCGCCCGCCAGCGCGCGGCTGTCCACAGCCTGTGGACGGCCGTCGGCGAACCGCACCGTCCCGGCGCTCGGCTCCAGGAAGCGCAGCAGCGCCTGGGCGAGGGTGGTCTTGCCGGAGCCGGACGGGCCGACCACGGCGATCCGGCGCCCGGCGGCGAGGTCGAGGTCCACCCCGGCGAGCGCGTCCACCGCCTGCCCGGGGTGGCGGACGGTCAGCCCGCGCACCGCGACCGGCAGCGGCTGCTCGGGCAGCGCCACCGGGTCGGCCGGCTCGGTGACCGGCACCGGAGCGTTCAGCACCTCGTCCAGCCGGGCCCGCGCGGCGCGGCTGCGCTGGCGGGCCTGGACGGCGAGCGGCATCCCGGTGACGGCCTCGAAGGCGGCCAGCGGGGTCAGCACCACCACGGCCAGGCAGACCGGCGCCAGCACCCCGTCGCGCACCCCCTGGACGCCGACGGCGGCCGCGGCGGTCACGGTCAGCCCGGTGAGCAGGGCGATCAGCCCGGTGCCGAGTGCCGTGGTGGCGGCCGAGCGGGCGGCCAGCCCGGTCAGCGCGGCGTCGGCGGTGCGGACGGCGGCCAGCCGGCCGGGCAGGGCGCCGGCCACGGTGAGCTCGGCGGTGCCGGTGAAGGCGTCCACCACGGCGGTGGCCAGGCGCCCGCGCGCCGGGGCCTGGCGCCGTTCGGCACCGGCCGACCAGCGGGCGGCCAGGGCGGGCACCAGCACGCCCGCGAGCAGCAGCCCGAGGCCGAGCACCAGCCCGGCGGCGGGCAGGAAGGCGGTCATCGCCACCGTCGAGGCCAGCGCGACCAGGCCGGCCACCGCGGCCGGCAGCCGCCAGCGCAGGTAGTGGTCCTGGATCGCGTCCACGTCGGCGACCAGCCGGGAGAGCAGGTCGCCGCGCCGGAAGGCGGGCAGTCCGGCCGGGGCGAGCGCGCTCAGCCGCCGGTAGACGGCGGCCCGCAGGGTGCCGAGGGTGCGCAGCACCGCGTCGTGCGAGACCAGCCGCTCGGCGTAGCGGAAGACGCTGCGGCCGATGCCGAAGGCCCGTACCGAGGTGACGGCCATCATCAGGTAGAGCACCGGCGGCATCTCGGAGGCCCGGGAGATCAGGTAGCCGGAGGTGGCCATCAGGGCGACGGCGCAGCCGAGGGCGAGCGCGCCGAGCAGGATCGAGAGCGCCAGCCGGGGGGTGGTGCCGCC
>NZ_JBIVVI010000754.1:0-4537 GCF_044757675.1 Kitasatospora sp. NPDC091257 | reverse complement strand
GGGCCGGGTGGCGGCGGCGAGGAGGAAGTTCTGGGGGTCGTCCGGCGGGCCGGGGCGGCAGGCGGCGGTGGCGCTGCCCGGGACGGCGTACGGGGCGGTCTGCAGGCCCGTCGTCCGCAGACCGGACTCGATCTGCCAGAGGCCGTCCAGGTCGTTCCCGGCGTGGACGGCGATCCGGCCGCCGGGGGAGAGCAGCCGTGCGGCGAGGCCGTAGAACTCCTGGGAGTGGAACTTGACCGGCCCGCCGTCGGCCGGTGCCGGGAGGTCGGCGAGCACCACGTCGTACGGTCCGTCCCCGCCGGGGGCGCCGGCGCCGCGCAGCCAGGCCAGCGGGTCGGCCGCGGTGGTGCGGACCCGGGGGTCGTCCAGCGAGCGGCCGCCGAGGGCGGCGAGCCCGGGGTCGGTGCGGGCGAGCCGGGGCAGGGCGGGGTCGGCGTCGACCAGCCGGACGGTGCGCACGCCCCGGTGCCGCAGCACCTCCCGCAGGGCGAGCCCGTCGCCGCCGCCGAGCAGCAGGACGCGGGCGTCCGGGCCGGCCGCCATGGCGGGGTGGACCAGGCCCTCGCTGCTCCGGTACTCGTCCGGTCCGCAGACCGCGAGCCGGCCGTCCAGGTAGAGCCGCAGGGGGCCCTCGGCGGGGCCGGTGAGCACGATCTCCTGGGACCGGCTGCGGGTGGCGTAGCGGACCTGGTCGCCGTACAGGGCGTGCCGGGCGGCGCGCTCGACGGCGTCGGAGCCGGCCGCGGCCGTCGCGAGCAGGGCGAGGACCAGCAGACAGCCGCCCCAGAGCAGCCGTCGGATCCGGGGGGCGGGTTCCTCGCGGAACAGCCAGAGCACCACGGCCGCCCCGGCGACGGCGTTGACGGCGCCGGTGAGCAGGGCGCCGTCGCCCGGTCCGAGGGCGGGCAGGATCAGGAACGGGAAGGCGAGGCCGCCGATCAGCGCGCCCACGTAGTCGGCGGCGAACAGGTCGGCGACGGCGCGTCCGGCGTCCTCGCGCCGGATCCGTTGGATGAGGGTCATCAGCAGGGGGATCTCGGCGCCGATCAGGACGCCGATCAGGCAGGTGAGGCCGACCATGGCGGCCTGGTAGCGGCCGATCCAGGCCCAGCAGGAGTAGAGCGCGAGGACGGAGAGTCCGCCGGTGAGCGCGAGCGCGCATTCGACGAGGGCGAAGGCGGTGGCGGGCCGGCTGGTGAACCGTTTGGCGAGCAGTGAGCCGAGGCCCATCGCGAACACCATGACGGAGAGCACGACGGAGGTTTGGGTGACCGTGTCCCCGAGCAGGTAGTCGCCGAGCGCCACGAGTTCGAGCTCGTAGACGAGTCCGCAGGCCGCGCAGACGAACGCGGCCAGCAGGACGGTCAGGCGGGCGAGCCGGGGGCTGGAGCGCAGCCGGGACCGACGGCGGGCGGGCGGGAGTGGGGCGAGGCCTCGCCCGGGCCGGGGTGGGGCGCCGTCGTCGAGGTCCACGCGCGGGCGTGCGGGCGGACCGGTCGGATGGTTGATCACGAACAAACGCTAGGGGACGTGCGGGACGGATGGATGCGCCCATCCGACGGACAGTGGGCGACATCGGATTGACGAACCGTTCCTGCGTACGATTCGTAGGCCTGGGCCGGGCGGCCTACGGCCGGATCGGTGTTCCGGTCCGGACTTCCGGCGGTCATGCCCCGGCCACCCCGGTCACCACCAGCGAGGAGCGGGTGCACACCAGCTGCCCCTCCTGCGGGTAGGCGTGCCAGGTGCGCCAGAGCAGCCGGTCCGCGCCGCCCTGGGTGACCAGCGCGGTGAAGGCGCTCGGGTCGCCCGGGAAGACCCCGGCGAGGCCCCGCGGGTGCCCCTCGACGAGGGCCAGCAGCTCCTGGGCGCGGGCCGCGAAGTCGTGCGGCGGCAGCGCCTCGATCCGGGCAGCGAACTCGTACTCCCAGCCGCCGACCTGCTTGGCCACCCGGGCCGGCAGCGGGGTGCGGCGGCCGGGCAGGCAGGCGACGGTCTCCAGGCACTGGCCGGGGCCCGCGTCGATCACCACCTGGTGGGAGGCGCCCAGCAGGCGCAGCTGGAGGGTGCCGGGCGTGCCCGGGTGGCCGCCCCCGTCGAGTCTCAGGTCGCGGACGGCGAGAGCGGGCAGCGGGTCGCCGCCGAGGCACCAGGCGAGGTCACCCGCCCGGGTGTCCGTGTAGGAGGTCTGCAGTGTGGTGAGCATGCTCGGCTCCGCGTTTCAGCTCCGTGCGCGCCCGCCGAGCAGCAGCGAGTAGGCCTAGGCGATGGCGAGGCTGTTCGTGGCTGTGCGGCCCTGGGCGCGGCCGACCGTGGAAGGAAGGATTCCGGCTGGAGATTCAGCAGCAGAGAAGCACGAATACGCCGGGTCCGCCGGTGATTTACCCAACTTTGTCAAGCATTCACCGTTTCGAGCACACCTGCTTCCCGGCTCTGATCGAGCCCGTGTACGAGTCTGCACAGCGCGCGCCCCTGTCACCGGATCGTGCGCCGTGCGCGCCGGGTGTGCGCTGCCCGGGCGCATCACACACCGCCGCCCTCCAGGCGCGGGGCGTGGAGGGCGGCGGGGGAGTGCCCGGATGCTCGGAAGGATTGCCGCAATGATGGCAAACAAGCAAGCTGATCAAGGAAGTTGATGAGCCATCAGCACTGATGTCGGATCACGGACATCCCTGTTCGAAGGGCGTGAAAGGGGGCGTGCGGTCCCTCACAGGCGCCGCAGGCGGGTGACGGCCTCCTGGAGGACCTCGTCCTTTTTGCAGAAAGTGAAGCGGACCAGGCTACGGCCGGCCTCCACGTCGTCGTAGAACACCGCGTTCGGGATGGCGACGACGCCGCAACGGCCGGGCAGGGCACGGCAGAAGTCGATGCCGTCCTTCTCGCCGAGCGGCGTGATGTCGGTGGTGACGAAGTAGGTGCCCTCGGGGGTGAAGGCCCGGAAGCCGGCCGCGGTGAGGCCGCCGAGCAGCAGGTCGCGCTTGCCCAGCAGGTCGGCGCGGAGGGTGTCGAAGTACGTGTCGGGCAGCCGCAGGGCCTCGGCGACGGCGTACTGGAAGGGGCCGGCGCTGACGTAGGTGAGGTACTGCTTCGCGGTGCGCACGGCCGCGACCAGGTCCGGGCTCGCGGTGACCCAGCCGACCTTCCAGCCGGTGAAGGAGAAGGTCTTGCCGGCGGAGGAGATGGTGACGGTGCGTTCGCGCATGCCGGGCAGGGCCGCGAGGGGGTGGTGGACGGCGCCGAAGACCAGGTGCTCGTAGACCTCGTCGGTGACGACCAGCAGGTCGTGCTCGACGGCGAGCGCGGCGACGGCGGCGAGCTCCTCGGCGGTGAGGACGGTGCCGGTGGGGTTGTGCGGGGTGTTGATCAGCAGCAGCCGGGTGCGCGGGGTGATCAGGGCGCGCAGCTCGTCCAGGTCGGGACGGAAGGCCGGGGCGCGCAGGGTGAGCGGCACCCGGGTGGCGCCGGCCATCGCGATGCAGGCGGCGTAGGAGTCGTAGAAGGGTTCGAGGGCGATCACCTCGTCGCCGGGCTCCAGCAGGGCCAGCAGGGTGGCGGCGATGGCCTCGGTGGCGCCGGCGGTGACCAGCACCTCGGTGTCCGGGTCGTACGCGAGGCCGTGGAAGCGCTGCTGGTGCTCGGCGATCGCGGTGCGCAGCTCGGGGACGCCGGGGCCGGGCGGGTACTGGTTGCCCCGGCCCTCGCGCAGGGCCCGTACGGCCGCCTCGCGGACCTCCTCGGGCCCGTCGGTGTCGGGGAATCCCTGGCCGAGGTTGATCGATCCGGTGGCCGTGGCCAGGGCCGACATCTCGGCGAAGATCGTCGTGCCCATCCCGGTCAGTCGGCGGTTCAGCAGCGGCCTGGTACCCATCGGTGGCTCCTCACGGCTCGTCGTCAGGGCCATCCTGGGTCAGCCGGGGGCCGGGGACAAGAACGGCCCACCACCGGCGCGGAGGGCGGTGGCGGGCCGGACCGGAGTACCGGGACGGGATCAGGCCTCGTCGGTGCCCTCGCCGTCCTCGCCGTCCTCGCCCTCGATCTCGTTCTGGAGGCCGAGGCGCTCGACGATCCACTGCTCGAAGCCGACCGCGGCCTGGGTCCAGTTGGCGGTGGTGGTGACGAAGTAGTCCAGGTTGACGCCGGTGCCGACGATCATCTGGGCCTCGCCGATCAGGCGGACCACGCCGTCCTCGTGGGTGTGGGTGTAGACCTTGGGCCAGAGGGTCTCGCGGTTCCACTCGTCGATCAGGTCGAGGATCTCGCCCTTCTTCTCCAGCGGGTAGGCGCGGTCGTAGAAGGCGCGCACCGCGAAGAGCTCCTTCTGCTCGCCGCGGAACATGTAGTAGACGCGGAAGCCCTCCCAGGGGGCGGTGAGGTCGCCCTCCTCGTCCACGACGTGCTTGAGCTGCATCTGGTCCAGCAGCTGGGTGACCAGGGCCTGGTCCGGGACGATGATCGGCGGCGGGCCGGCCGGCCGCCCGCCCTGGCCGCCGGGCTGGCCGCCCTGGGGAACGCCGAAGGACGGGATGGACGACGGGTC
>NZ_JBIVVI010000753.1:0-4538 GCF_044757675.1 Kitasatospora sp. NPDC091257 | reverse complement strand
GTCCCAGATCCCCACACCGCTGGCGCCGCCTGAGACGAGCAGCGTCCGGCCGCCGGGGAGGGGCAGGCCCGCCATGGCGAAGGTGTCCGGGGCCTTCCATACGGTGACCTGCGTAAGGGCGGGAACATCCCAGACACCGATATCCGTGCCGTTGGACATCGCCAGCAGAGGGCCGCTATCGCCGGGCAGAGTGCAGAGGACGCTGCCGCGACCGCCCAGGTGGTTCCAGCCGGGCAGTGCGCCAGCACGCCGCCCCGACGCCGCATCGATGAGCACGGTCTCCGGGCCCACGCCTGCCACGACAGCGACAACGCCGGACGGGGAGGGGGACAGCGCACCCAGGAGGCAGACCTCCGATCCGCTCATGTCGGCATCGAGCGGGAACGTCCTGGAGACGGGCTGCCTGTTCCCGTGCTCTAGGACGACCGTGGTGAGGTCTGCTCCGCTGCCAGCGGCGACCAGGGAGACCGACATCGGCAGTCCGTCCGCTGTCTGGGCGATGCAAGAGGAGAGAGAGGACTTGGACAGCTCCTTCCGGCTCGTCATCACCATCTGTCCCGACACGAGGTCCCAGACCGACAGGTCGTCATTGGGACCGCTGACAGCCACCCGCGCCCCCTCCCGGGCGAGCGGCATGACCTGGCCGACAAGGCCAGTCCCGATCCGCTTGAGCAGGAGGCCCGTCGATGCGCTGTGGATGTCGAGTCCGCTCCGGGTCGCGAGGACGAGGACGTCACCTCCGGGGGCCTGACCTGCAGCGGGCAAGAAGGACCTGCACACGGACCACGTGGGCGCACTTCGCCGGCGTCTGTCCAGCGAGGGGCCCCGGTACACCGACTCCTCCAGCCTGTCCCCGTAGAGCGGCCCGACGAGCCGGGGATCCCAGACCCGGATGCCCTCCGCGCCAGCTGACATCACTCGCGGCCCTGCCGGGTCTTCGGCAACCGCGAGGGCGCTTATGGAGGAGGTGTCCGTGTCGAACGTGCTGACCGTGCCCCCGCTGAGACTCTGCAGCACGATGCGGTTGCGCGCGACATAGGCGAACGCCGTCCCGCGGGCACCCGCAACTGCCTTGCTGCCGCCTTCCTTGCTGAACGCCACCTGCTCGAACGTGAAGGGATTCCACACCCGTAGGGGCACCAGGGGATTGGGGGACTCAGCGATCAGGAGGTCGTCACCGTCAGGCCGGGTGACGCCCACCAAGCCGGAGACCTGGCCGCCTCCGAAGGAGGCGCTCATCGTCGTTCCTGACGCAGGATCCCACAATCGGATCCCGTCCTCGCAGCAGACAGCGGCCACGGCCTTCCCGTCCTCCGAGCGGACCACTGCTGTCAGTGACGGCTGTTCGCGGGAGGGCTCCTGGATCTGCCCGTACCTCTGGCTGATCTCATCTGGGAAGCCGGGGGCCTCGAACAGCTTGTTTGCCCGCGGCCTCCACAGGAAGGCGCCCCTGCTGGTCAGGACGAGCAGTTTCCACAGAGCCGGGCCGTCCGCCAGGACGTGGACATCATAGGTCCGCGGGACCGGCGTCCAGGCGATGGGCTGCCCGGATACCGGGTCGTAGATCCGAACCTCGTAGTGGCCGCTGTCAGACCGCCCCGATGTCACGAGGAAGGTGCGCCCGCCTGTGGCCTCGATCGTGCAAAGGCGGTGTACCACCCCCGTGGCCAGGTCTGCGACAGGCCGACCCGTTCTGGCATCCCAGACGACGACACCGCCGGCATCGGCTGCCAGAGCAGTCAGTTGGCGCCCGTCCGACATCGGCACCACGCACATAGCCCTGGTTCGCCCCGGTGCAGGCGCCAGCACGTTGACACGGGCTGCCCACTGCCCCCACAACAGCCTCACCGGCAGCGGAACCAGGGCATCGGGCTGAATGCCGGCCTGCCCGCCCGGGCCCCGTACAGCACGGTGGAAGGCAATACTGCCCAGGCGTGAGGCGTAGTCCGTAGCCGCACCGGCGAACGGCTCGATCAGCGCCGCTGCCGTCAGGTTCCGTCGGCCGGGGTCCCCGGCTGGAAGGGGCAGGGCGAGGCGGGCGCGCAGCGTCCCGGAGGACTCCTGGGCAAGGAGCTCCACTGGCACCTCGGAGTCGGTCAGAACGCCGCCAGCGTTCGCATGGTGCAGGAGGTACCTGCGCACGTACGGATGAGCGAGGTGGGGCAGAGCCCGTTCCACCAGCTCCGCTAGCGCGCGGCAGACCGCAGCCTGGGCAGCCGTCAGCGCCTGCGCATCGTCCCGGTGCTCCCCGCCAACAGCCGCAGCTGTCGGCTCCAGCAGGCGGGTGCACCCGGTCAGCAGGAGGTCGGTCAGCCGCTGGTGGACAGGCCGGTAGACAGTACGGCCGTCCTCCTCAGCGCTGGCGAGGTACCCGGTGAGACGGCCGGAGCGGAGGACACGGATGGCGTGGTCGGCCGCCTCGACATCCGTGGAACCGGCACCGTACGCCTCCGAGGCCAGCGCGACGGTGACTGCGGGCCAGACCTCGGCCCACGGCACCCCGGCCCCCGGGGCGAACGCAGTCGCGCGCAGCACGGCGACCAGAAGGCTGCTGTCTACTCCCGTGGCGGAGGCCACCACCCGGATGTCCTCGCGCAGGAGCCCGGTAGTGCCGTCTGCGAGGCGCTTGAGCCATCCGGTCTCCTCCAGGTCCTGGCAGCCATCGGCCGTCCGCAGCTGCTCGGCAGCGATCCGGGCATCGAGGAAGGAGGGCGCGACCGCTTCAGCGATGTGGAGCGCCGCTGCGTCCGCAGCTTCCGGCTCGCCGTGGTACGGGCTGGTCTGCGGGGCACTCAGCAGCGCAGCGGTGTAGGCGGCGATGTCACTCGTGCAGTCGGGCCCGTCGGTGCGCAGGATCTGCAAAGCGACGTCCTCTGTACGGAGAGCGCCGGCCAGCCGCTGCAGCAGCTGGTCCGCCCGTTCGTCCCTCAGGGCCGTCCCCGATGCGTACTCCCTGCTCGAGGGCGAGCTGCGGACACCGACCACGAGCCGGACGGCCTGCCCCTTGCTGCCAGCGGTGAGCCGGGACAGCGGGATGAGGACATCGCCGACGCAGGCCAGCGGATCCTCGGCCTCATCCAGTGCGTCGATGACCACATTGACGGGGCCGGCAGTGCCGGATGCCCTGGCAGCCAGGAGGCCGAGCAGGCTCTGCAGCGGCAGCTCGCCGTTGCTCGGAGCGCCGCCGAGCACGGCTAGCAGCTCTTCCACGACCACCCGGGACGACTTGTTCCGGGCCAGGACGGCGACGTCGACCGCCCCGGGTTCCGGCCGCAGTTCGTCAGGGATGCCCGCCACCACGGCCGCATATTCCTGGTCGGCTGCGAACCCGGCGTCCGCCAGGGTTACCAGGCGCGCAAGGAGGGCCGACTTCCCGGACCCGGCAGCACCGGTGACCACAAGGACCCCCGTGCCATTGTGGACAAAGGCGACCATGCGCGCCACCGGCTCAGCCCGCCCGCTGAAGTACCAGCCAGGATCGTCCGCTCCGGTCCGCCCCGAAGCCCGCTCCAGCCAGAACTCCTCAAGCGGGCCGGAACCGAGGGCGAGCTGACGCAGCGCGGGGCCTGCCACGCTCTCCACCGGGCGGAAACGCGGATTGGGCAGGCACGCGCTCGGGGCACTGCCGCGTGAATACGGCACGACCCACATCGCACTCACCAGCTCCTTGTCCGCACCGTCCTCGTCCAGGCCTACCTGGTGGAGGAGTTGCTCCCATTCCGCGAACGACAGGTGGGAGCCGGTGTAGCCGGCGGCCTCGTCCCGCATCCGTTCGCAGGCCAGAGCGATGCGCCGGGTGAAGGAACCGACCAGGGGCTGCTCAAAGTGGTGGCCGGCAGTGACGACGGCGGCTCCTTTGTGGCTGTGGCGTTCGTCGGACAGGTCCTGGAACAGGGCTGTGAGTTCGGCGTGGAGCGTGCCGGAGTGGCATGAGTCGACGAGCACCAGGACGTGCTCCGACTGGCTGTCCAGGACTGCGGTGACGAGCTCGCTCGTCGGGAACGCGGTCGCCAGCAGGCGTTCCTCCTCCGTAGCCGGAAGCATGAGGTAGTGGCGAGGGGAATTACGGCGTAGCCCGTGGCCGGTGATGTACACCACCACCGCTTCCTTGTAGCTGGCAGCTGCCAGCTTCTGGCCGTGCAGGAAGGCGCGCAGATCGTCCACCGAGCGGGGTGAGTGCTCCGCCCTCACCACCTCGAACCGGCGGTCCTCGCCGAGCGCGGGATCGGCCAGCCACCCGGTGATCCGCTCCACCTGATCGGCGACGGCCTCCGTGAAGCCCTCCTGCCCGTCTTCGTAGCTGTCGACCGCGACAACAACCAGCCGCCTTCGGACGATGCCGTCCAGCCCCTCCGCACCCAAACTTGTTCCCCCTGTCTGGCCACGTCAGCCTAGCCTGGCTTGTACCGGCTGCCAGGCGGCTGGCTACGATCAGCCGTCTACAGGCCGCTTTAGGCAGCGAACCAGGGGGCACGCATGAGCGCGCTGCAGATCGTCGGAGTACACGGAATCAGGCAGGGGGCGGGCGCTACCACGAC